>JBEIPT010000015.1:0-21355 GCA_040376895.1 Lysobacteraceae bacterium
AAAAAGCCGACCTTCAGGTCGGGCTGTCTTCTTACGGCAAATAAAAAGCCGACCTTCAGGTCGGCTTTTCTTGTGGCGCTTGAGCGAATCCGCTCAGGCCATCTTCTTGATGTGTGCCGACAGCGCCGACTTGTGGCGGGCAGCCTTGTTCTTGTGGATCAGGCCGCGCGTGGAGAAGCGGTCGAGCAACGGCTCGGCGATCTTGTAGGCTTCGGCAGCGCCGGCCTTGTCGCCGGATTCCACGAGCTTCAGGACTTTCTTTACAGCAGTACGCATCATGGAGCGCTGGCTTGCGTTGTGCAGACGGGCTTTCTCCGACGTACGCGCGCGCTTCTTCGCGGATTTGATATTGGCCACAGGGTTCTTCCGGGTTTGGTGTTGAAAAAAGGACGCGAATTATGCTGAGCCCCCGCTCCGCAGTCAACCCGAAGAGCGGCCTTGCAGGCCGAGAATCGACCAGATTAGCATGAAACTGCTCAAATCCACGCTGATTTTTAGCCTGTTCACGTTTTTGTCGCGAATTGCGGGCTTTGCCCGGGATGCGATCCAGGCGTCATTGTTCGGCGCCGGACCTGCCGTCAGCGCGTTTGTGGTGGCCTACCGGATCCCCAATTACCTTCGACGCATCTTCGCGGAAGGATCGTTTGCGTCGGCATTCGTGCCGGTCCTTTCGGAGCTTCGCCAGCAGGGCGACCAGCGCGCGCTGCAGGACTTCCTCGATCATGTGGCCGGAGCACTGCTGGCTGCCGTGGTGTTGGTCACCGGGCTCGGCATGCTGTTGTCACCCTTGCTGGCACGACTGTTCCTGATCCTTGCGGATGATCAGGGCGAACAGGTCGTGCTGGTTGCCGAGATGTTGCGCATCACGTTCCCCTACCTGACTTTCATCTCGATGACGGCTCTGGCGGGTTCCGTGCTGAACAGCTTTCGCCAGTTCGGCCTGCCCGCGTTCGCTCCAGTGCTGCACAACCTGTCCGTGATCCTGGCCATGCTGGTTCTGTCACGCTGGTTCGAGGTGCCCGAGCATGCGCTGGCCTACGGGGTGGTGCTCGCCGGCGTTCTGCAGGTTTTGCTGCTTTGGCCGGCGCTGTATCGCCTCGGGGTACTGCCTCGTTTCCGATTCAATTGGCGGCACGAGGGCATGCGCCGAGTCTTCCGCTTGATGCTGCCGACGATCTTTTCGTCATCGGTGGCGCAGATCAACCTGCTGGTCGGCACCGTCTTTGCAGCGGCACTTGCCGTCGAGGCACAGGCCTGGCTGTATTACTCGGATCGCCTCGTGGAGTTTCCACTCGGCCTGTTCGGCGTTGCGATCGGCACGGTCATCCTGCCGCACCTGTCAACGCGATTCGCCGCGACCGATCAGGAGGGTTTTGATCGGGCTTTGGACTGGGGTCTGCGCGCGGTCGTGCTGATCGCCTTGCCAGCTGCGTTCGGTCTTGCCGCCGTGGCAGAGCCGTTGACCACGACCCTGTTCGGCTACGGCCGGTTTCGCGAAGACGACGTGCGGATGACCGCCGCGGCCGTACAGATGATGTGTCTGGGCATTCCTGCATTCATGGCCAGCAAAGTGCTGCTGCCTGCGTTCTACGCACGACAGGACACGCGCACACCGATGCGGATTGCAGTGCGTACCGTGATCGCGAACGTCCTGCTGACAATTCTCATCGCCACGCCCTTGTGGCATTTCGGTGTCACGCGTGCGCATGCAGGCATCGCGGCAGCAACGGCGATCGCCGGTACGCTGAATGCCTGGTGGCTGTATCGCGCCCTATCGAATCAGGGCCTGTACCGTCTGGATCCGGGCATGGCGAAGTTCTTCGCCAAGGTATTGTTGGCGGCGGTCTTGATGGGCGCGTGCGTATCGCTGGTCCTGCCCTACCTGGGCAACCTGTTTTTCCTGCCTTGGTGGCACAGATTGCTCGCCAGCATGGGCCTGGTGGGCATTGGCGCGGTCGTTTTTGCCGGGTCGGCGCTGGCAATGGGCATTCGCCCGAAGGATGTACGGGAACCGTCACCTTGACCGGGACGTTGATTCACATTGGTTCGAGGAGTGTGCCGATGCGATACCGTGCCCTGTGGTGTGTTCTGATCTGGATCACGAGTCTCACGGTCGGTGCTGCTGACGCGCCACCGGATCTTCCGGTCGTATTGCCCGACGGCCGCACGATCATGATCAACCCGGCGGTCAGGGCGTCACTGCCCGAGATCCGGATTCAGGCAACATCACATGGCAAGACCCGTGACTACGTTGGCATCGATTTCCGCCTTGCACTCAAGGCAGCGGGACTGGAACCAACCGATTCCATTCGCGGGGTGAACCTGTCTCGGGTGGTCGTGGCCGAAGCTGCAGATGGTTATCGCGCGCTGTTCTCCCTGGCGGAACTCGACCCGACCTTGGGCAATCATCTGGTTTTGCTGACTGCCGAACCGGATCAACGGGAACAAGGCGACGGTCCGATCGTCTGGCGGCTGGTCGTCCCTGCAGATGGCCGTCAGACACGGTGGGTGTGGCGATTGAATCGAGTGGTGGTGCGCGACGTGGGCAAGTAAAGCCGCCATGCTTCGTCCGTACTTTCTCCCGTTTTTCGGGACTAGGTGATCGGCAGGGCCGCATGAGGGAACGCCAGGCGCGAAGCGCAGATCGTCGAAGGTTCACCCTTCGGGCAACAACTCCAGCGGGAAGAGAACCACCCGCACCTTCGTCGTTGCCGCAGATGACGCACCATGAAGGTCTTGAAACCGGATAGGCGCGCTAGCCATCCGACCTTTTGAACGCTCAACGGGGCAAGGTCATCGGTCGGACTTTCAGACCAAGCTGTCCACCATCATCGGTTCATGCAGCCGGTCAATTGCAGAGTGAACGAACCTGGTCATCCAGTGCACCTCGTTCGCGGAACGAAAGATTCCTGTTCGTGTCGTACTGCAGCTTCGAATTGGCACGCGCCTGCTCGCAGGCTTCGTTCTTGTTGCCGGACAAATGTTGTGGACTGATCGTGGCTTGCCGATACGGTTCAACCGGAATCAGCACTCTCCCGAGCGGACCGGGCGCTGCCGGCACCGGCAACAGAGTCCGCTTTGACCGGTCAAAATCGGGCTGTGTGCCCAGCGCCAAGGTGCGGCTGTCAGGCTTGCAAACGTTCCCGGGCAGAACCGGATAGTAGAGGCCTTGCCGGTCCTGGCACCAGGTCATGTCCTTCCCATCCCGGCCTTGCTGCGGGATCTCGTGTGGGGCTCGTCGAATCAGATCACCATTGGCCACGCCTTGCGGTTCACGTGTCTGCTCCAGCCTTTCCGGGAGCGCCGCCGATGGTGCTGCCTGAGATGGACTTACACCCAACAGGGGCACGGGTTTCACATCGATCCGGTTGGCCTCGACCGGTTGTCCCGGACATGGGATCTGCTGGTACGAGATGCGGCCTTGCGCGTCGGCGCACTTGTACGTCTGGGCGGCCAGTGGCATCGCTGCGAAGCAAGCAAGGAGCAACGCGACCAACCGATTGATGCAAGTCGGGCATGAACCCATTGGAGCCTCCTGTGCAGCGAGCATCGAATGATCGCGCAACACCAAGTCTGTGCCAACCTTCGAAGCAGGCCGATCGCCTGAGCTGTATCCGGGACTTCGCGCGGTCCAGGTTCAGGGGTTCAGCAATTTCCCGCCCTGCACTACCGCCTGCACGGCCTTCAGGACCTTCACATCGGCCAAAGGATCACCGCCAACGGCAATCAGGTCCGCAACCTTGCCCGCCTCGATCGTGCCGATTTCGGATTCGAGCCCAAGCAGTCGCGATGCATTGATGGTCGCGGCGTGGATCGCTTCGCGTGGGCTCATGCCGAACTTCACCATCAACTCGAATTCATCGGCATTGCGTCCGTGCAGACTGACACCTGCGTCGGTGCCGAACGCGATCGGCACACCGGCATCATGCGCGAGCTTCAACGATTTTCCGGTGATCCCGATGCGCCATTCGATCTTGGCCTTGACTGCAGGCGAGTAGGCATCAGGATTCTTGGCGAGTCGCTCGATGTAGCCATTGATCGTGGAGAGCGTCGGCACATAGTAGGCGCCGGATTTCCTGAACAGTTTGAGGCCTTCGTCATCCAGCAAGGTCCCGTGTTCGATCGAGTCGGCCCCCACCTTGAGCGCAAGGATGATGCCATCGGCTCCGTGCGCATGGACGGCGACCATTTTCTCGTACAGGTGCGCCGTTTCGACGATCGCACGCGCCTCGTCCTCGAACATCTGGGCACCGAGACCCAAACCGATGCGGCTGTTGACACCACCGGTCGACGCGAACTTGATGACATCGACGCCACGCGAGATCTGGCGACGCACGGCGGCACGGCAGGCATCGGCCCCATCACACAGATTGCCGGACTGATTCAGGACCGACTTGAACTCGTCGCGGAATCCCAGGCCGGCATCCATGTGCCCGCTGGTCGCCGAAATGGCGGAACCTGCGTCGAGAATTCGCGGGCCAGTGACTTGTCCCATCCTCACCGCATCACGCAGCGCCAGAGTCACGCCGTCGTCATCTCCGAGATTGCGCACGGTCGTGAAGCCGGCGCGCAAGGTCTTGCCGGCATTCACCTGAGCCTCGTAGGCGCGCGCCGCAACGCTGTCGGTCAACATGCCGAGTTGCGCTTCGATACCTGCGCGATCGCTGTCCAGATGGACGTGGCTGTCGATCAAGCCGGGCAACACATACCGGGCTCGCCAGTCGATGACCTCCGTACCTTCGGGTAACCCTGCCCCTGCGGCCGTGACATATCCAGCCTTGACGGACTTGATGCGTCCTGCCTCGATCACCACGGTCTGCTCGCGCAGTGGCGCCCGATCGGCATGTGCCAGCAATGTTCCGGCGTGGATCAACACGGTCTGTGCTGCGGTCGGTGCTGCGGAGAAGGCGAACAGGATCAAAGCGACGATCAGACTACGCATGACATCTCCCGAATGGCGAATTTGCTCGTGCTGCGTACAAAACAGAAACACGGACGCCGAACATAACAGCGCCGGCAAAAAGCCGGCGCTTTGGGATCAGTGCTGTCGCGTTTGTTTTCTGGAGGTTGCGATCCAGTCGTCAGGCCGCAACGGGCGCGTTCACGACATCATTGACCAGCCGTTCGATTTCCAGCAGATCGGGAATGATCGCAACGTCGTCGCGCACGAGTGTTCGATGGCGGACGCCGAGTTCGCGGAACTCGTCATCACCGGTCGGAATCAGCACATCCGGGGAAATGGTCGTCAACCGAGGGAAACCGAGCGCCATCATCGCCAGATAAGGCAATTTCGGATTGCCACCCAATGCCTTCAGCACTGTGACCTTGAGGTTCGTACCCTGATCTCGCGGCGCCAGGCCCGCGAGCATCGAGAACGACACCAACGGCACACGCCAACCGCGCCAGCGCGTACGACCGAGCAACCAGTCGGGCGCACCTTCGATTTTTTCGGGGTCGGAGTACGTGATGATCTCGGTAACGTTTGCGTTCGGCAGCAAGACTTTGCCGTTCGTGACGGTGATCATCAAACCTCGGATTTCACGTGTCTGGCTCATGCCGACCTCATTTGAATTCTCGATTGAACTGCTGCGCCAGATCGGTCGGGCTGCCGATGAACGAGACCACCCCCGCCTCTATCGCGCCGTCGATCATGGAACTGACCACACACGTGGCTGGATCCTGCACCCAAATGCGTCCGCCCCGTCCAGCCAGGTACTTTGCGCCTTCGATGGCATCATGAGCCATGCCACTGAAGATGATCGCCATCGCGCGGTCGCCGAAGCGGTCAGCGATGTCGAACAACACCTGATCGATCGACGGACTGTACGGCGATGCCTGATCCGGAACGGTCAGCCGGATCTCGCCGCTGGGTTCAAGCAACATGCGCTCGGCCACCGGCACGATCAGGATGTCGCCGGCTTTCGCCGATTGTCCGGCCTGCGGCATCAACACGTTGAGCCGTGTCGCGCGCTGCAACTGCTGCGCCATCAGATCCACAAAATCGGCGCCCATGTGCTGCGCCAGCACGAAGACCGTACTCTTGTTTCCGGTTACGCCGCTGAGGAACTCGCGAACCGCATCCGGACCACCGATCGAAGCACCCAGAATCACCACGTGTTCGATTGCGGCGGAGCGACTCTGATCGAGCGCACCCAGCGCCGCAAACTCCCGCATGAAATCGTCTTCGCTTGAGGTTTCGGCCATCGACTCCCGCTGCAACGAGACTGCGGGCGCCGCATCGACGCTGTCCAGACTCAAAGCCAGATCGGCAAACGGGTTGTCGTCAACCAGCGGGGGCGGCGTCACCGGCGCTGCGGCAGCATTGGTCGAAGGCGCAGCAGGTACCGCCGGCAACTCGTCGTTCAGAGGTTCGAGCGACAACGACAAGCCCGCAAATGGATTGTCGGTCACGGCAGGTTTGGGTTTGCCCGGCGCAGCTGCGGCGGCCGGCGCAAAAGATGCCGGTGCGCTCAAATCTTCGAGTGGCGCGAGCGACAAGGAAGCGAGTGCACTCGAAAAATCGCGGACCGCGACGTTGGACTGTTTGGACTCTGCCGGAGCCGCCGCCGGGACGTCGACTGCTCCGTCGATTGGTGCCAACTCGAGGCTAAGTCCTGCAAACGGGTTGTCGGCAACTTCGGCGGGCTTGCGTGCCGTTGCGATCGGCGGAATCGCCGGCAGTTCCAGCGTCGGCGCTGAAGACCGATCGGACCGCTGCGGTTGGTCGGTCGATTCGGTCGTCCTTTCCTTGGGCAAACTCGCGAGCAGCGCGTCCAGGCCTTGAGGCTCGTCGCGAACCGGTGGCGCTGCATCGAAGGCATCAAAATTGATGTCGAGCCCGGAAAATGGGTTGTCGTCTTCCGGTTCGGACGACTGAGGCTTGGGGGTCAACGCAGGCGGCGAACCCAGATCCAGATTCAACCCGAGCTCTTCGAAAATGCTCTTGGATTCATTGATCCGAACCGGAGGTGCGGCAGGCTCGGCATTTAATGACATACCGAAATCACCGAGGCCCAAACCAGCCAGACTGGCCGACAGATCGTCGTGAGCGGCTTCCTGCTCGGCCGCAGCCGCCTTCTCCATCGAGAAACCAGCCAGGGCCCGAGTCATCTCGTCGGCGACTTCATCGTTTTCGGCGTTGGAGCCTGCTCGTGTTGTCGGCTCCATGTCACGCGGACGGTCCGGCGTGGACAGTTCGGCGGACCGCGGCGGACCTGCCTGCGGAATCGATTCGGCGCCTTCCGGACGCGGTGGCAGCGACACTTGCTGGCCCAACACTTTGGCAGCCAGATGACGTGCCCATCTGGCGAGATCCCAGCCACTCAATTTCGCAGTGACTTCGCCATCGTTGAAAACGACACGACGCGCGTTGTCGACGAGCAGGTCGTCGAGTGCGCCGATGTCGTCGTCGGATGCAGGATCCAGGTTCACGATGATCACCTCGGCGCCGCTGCCGCCGAGCTCACTTGAACGGTAGGCAAGCACCGAGGACTCATAGACAACCCGCGCACCCAATTCGGTCATGGCTTCGCGGACGTGTGCGTTCAGCGCCTCGGACTGATAGACCAAGGCGACAGGAACGATTCGACGTGGGAGGTCAGTGGACAGCACGCGTCAGCCTCAGTTGGTCTTCAACATTACGCAGCAGATCGGCTTCCTGGTACGGCTTGCCCAAGTAGCGGTCGACACCGATTTCAAAGGCGCGCTGACGATGTTTTTCACCGGTACGCGACGTGATCATGATGATCGGCACGCCCTTCAAGCGCGGATCGTTGCGCATGTAGGTGGCAAGTTCGTATCCGTCCATGCGCGGCATTTCGATATCGAGCAGCACGAGATCCGGCACACGGTCCTGCAGCTTCTCGACTGCGTCCAGACCGTCTTTCGCCGTGACCACTTCCATGTCGTTGCGCTCGAGCACGCGTGTGGTGACCTTGCGCATGGTGATCGAGTCGTCGACGACCATGATGAGCGGCTGGCGACGTTCCGGCAGAGCCGTGACCGCGGTCGCCATGACCGTATCTTCGGCGATGGCAGTCTGGCGGAGTGCCGCAACACGACGGACCAGCGGGGCCATGTCGAGAATCATCACGACCGAGCCGTCACCCATGATGGTGGCGCCGAAGATGCCGGCGATCGACGAGACCTGCGGACCCACCGACTTGACCACGACTTCGCGGCTGCCGAGCACTGCATCGACTCGCACAGCAGCGCGTTGGTCACCGGACTTGACCATCAGCAGCGGCAGCTGAAGATCGTCGAGTGAACGATGAACCACGGCACCGAGCAGGTCGCCCATTTCGTAGATCAGATAATCGTCGCCACCGTAACTGTAGATGGGCTGCGTCGACTTCAAACGATCGTCCAGGTCTTCGCGGCGAATGCGAACCACACCCTGCACCGAGGTCATCGGCACGGCGTAGAGGTGTTCACCGAGGCGCACCAGAATGGCTTGCGTGACCGCCAGCGTGAATGGCAGGCGGATGATGAACTGCGTACCCTTCCCGCGTTCGGAGTCGATGCTGAGTGTGCCGCCGAGCTGTTTGATTTCGCTTGCGACCACATCCATGCCGACGCCGCGGCCAGCGATCTTGCTGACTGCCTCCGCAGTCGAGAAACCCGTTTCAAGCACGAAACCGAACAGATCACGATCGGACAGATGGGCGTCGGGCTTCAACAGACCACGTTCGATTGCCTTCCGGCGGATCGCGTCCCGATCCATGCCGCGGCCGTCATCGGTCACGCGAATCACGACTTCAGTCGCTTCGCGCGAGATGCCGATCGTGACCGAACCTTCTTCGTTCTTTCCGACCTTGCTGCGATCTGCAGGGGTTTCCAGACCATGCGCAAGCGCATTTCGGAGCATGTGCTCCAAAGGCGCCGTCATGCGATCTAGCACGTTGCGGTCCATTTCACCCTGGGCCCCTTCAACGCGCAATTGCGCACGTTTGCCGAGTTCACCCGAGGTTTGCCGCATCAGACGTCGCAGCCGTGGCACGACGGAGTCGAATGGCACCATGCGAGTCC
Source organism: Lysobacteraceae bacterium (assembly GCA_040376895.1). Taxonomy (GTDB): domain Bacteria; phylum Pseudomonadota; class Gammaproteobacteria; order Xanthomonadales; family Ahniellaceae; genus Ahniella. The sequence goes on from JBEIPT010000015.1 coordinate 9,028, forward strand.
GCATCAGGCCTTCCTGCAACTCCGAACTCACTCGGGCCTGCTGCAGCAGCAGCGTTTCCGACTGGCGGGTCAGGTCGTCCAGAGCATTCTGCAAGGACTGCAAGTCGGACACCGATTCGGCGAGTGCGCGAGACAACTGCTGAAGGGTCGAGAAGCGGTCGAGTTCGAGCGGATCGAATTCGCCGTCGGTTGTCTCGGCTTCGCGCTGGTAACGCGCGATGATCTGCGCTTCAGTTTCGATTTCCAGCTTGCGCAACTGTTCCCGCACACGCAAGACCGTTTGATCCAGTTCCTGCAGGTTGAACTTGAACGTGCCCATCTGCTGCTCGAGTCGCGAGCGGTAGATCGACACTTCACCAGCATAGTTCACCAGTGCGTCCAGCAAATCGGAGCGGACGCGAATGACTTCCTGCGGTGCTCGACCAGCTTCTTCGGCTTCGTCCAGCGCCGTCTTCTGTTCACGACGTGGTGCCGCCGGCGCTGCCGGAGCGGCAGGTGCAGTTGCCGCCACTTCGTCGGTTGCCGGCGATGCGACGACAGGCGTCGCTTCACCGTCAGTGGCAGACGATTCAGCAATGTCGACTGCAAGGACCGGAGCCTGCGCCTCGGTGCTCTCGAACGTCGGAATTTCTTCGCCCGAAACGATTGCCTCGAATCGCGCGATGGCGTTTTCCGGCATCGCAATTGCTTGACGTTTCGCTATGCGCTGCACCATGCCGTGCAGTCGATCGAAGCCACGCTCGAGGGATTCGAGACTGACGCGGTCCACAACCCGACGGCCATCGGCGACCATTTCGAACAAGGATTCCATGGCATGGCTGAGATCGCCGATCGGCAACAAGCCAGCCATTCGGGCACCACCCTTCAGGGTATGCAATTCGCGCTGCAGGCCGACCACAATGTCGCGTTCGTCCGGTGTTTCGCGCAGACGCGCCATCATGGTGTCGGATGCGTCGAGAATGTCCGAACCTTCCTGCACAAAAATTTCGAGCAGGTCTTCGTCCATGTCGGCGAGAACGAGCGGTCCCTCCGGATGCAGATCGTCGGCGATCGGTGCGTATTGCAGGCCGACGTTCTCGGTATTGACGACAGGCGCAGGCACCAGGGTTGGCGCGGCCAGAACGTTGCCGATCGGCTCTTCGTCCTGAACCGTCTCCTCGTCTCCGTAGCGCTCGGGTTCCTCGGCTTCGATCGCTTCGACAGGTTCGGAGTCAGTCGGGGAGTCGGGCGAACCGGCATCACTGAACAAGGATGCGGCGTCGAACCAATCCAGACCCGCGGCTTCCTCAGGTGCAGCCGGCGTCGCTTCGGCAGCCGGTTCTGTTGGTGCAAACCCGGCTTCGATTTCTGCGAAGTCGGTGAGAAGCGACTCGTCAGTACCGTCAAACTCATCGTTTGCTGCCAACTCTGCCAGGTCGATCTCTTCGATCGGCGCGGCGGGCTGTTCGTGCGGAAGTTGTTCGTGCGTCTCGCTTGCGTCGGATTCCGGACCTGCGGCTTCCAGAGCCGGAGCTTCCGACTCGATGCCGGATGCAGTGCCTTCGACGAAGTTGGCTTCAGCGACAGGGACATCGGCGAAGATGGCTTCGAACGCTGAGGGCTCGGCGGCAATCGGTTCGGCCACCGCCGTCTCGATCGTCGATGGCACAAATGGAGCCGCGACGGCTGCCGTGTCGACCGGCCTTGTTTCTTCGTCCTCGTCGACCGAGACGTTGAACACACGCAGGACACTTTCCGGCTCGGGCAAATCGTTCCGCAAGGCATTCAATGCGTCTGCCAGTTCAGCCAGATCAACCGGCGAGGTAGCACCATTGATCGATGCTTCAACGGCATCGGCTGTCGCGCCAATGACCACCAGGCCTTCAGCACTTGGAGCCTGGCCCTGACCGCGCAGACGTTTGATGTAACCCTCGAGAGGCGCCAACAGTGGCGTGACACTCGGCAGGTCAACCATGGCGATTGCACCATGCATGGTGTGCACGGCGCGCAACAACGATTCACTGGCCGGCTGTCCGGGCTGTTGCTCGGATTGAGCCAGGAACTCGCGGATGAGGCTGAGATGCCCGGACACTTCCGTGCGCAGGATCTCGAGCATCATCGGATCAACACCTTCCAGATCGGCGCTGGCCGAACTGGTCGCGGCGGACACCGGCACGGCAGGCGTGTCAGAAAATGCGGCGGTCGGAATTTCCGCAGACTCGGCGGCGAAATCGAAGTCGCTCGACATGTCGACCGCAGTCATCGGTTCGTCCGAGAAATCGAATTTCGGTGCGTCTGGCTGACCCGCAAGATTCGCTGGTGTCTCGACACTGAAATCGATGGACTCGAAGTCGTCGCTTTCGGTCAACTCGATAGAATCGCCGGTGAGCGTCACTTCGTCGGACTCGTCACCGAACGGTTCGAACGAAATGCCGTCCGCCTCGGTCGATTCTGCGACTTCCGGCTCGGACAATTCGATCATTTCTTCGGAGTCATCGCTGCCCAGGCCAAGCGATTCCATCTCCGGCTCCACCAAGCTCTCGGCCGTGCCTTCTGCCACAACTGGCGCGGGAGTGCTGAACAGCGCTGCAGTCCAGTCGTCGGTTGCAGGCTGTGTTTCGCCCTGGCCGGCCCCGTCGATTTCGACAGCCGGTGCGTCCAGACCGGCGATGATGGCGGGCTCGGTGCTGCTGGGTTCCTCGGCTGCAACCGGCACTTCCACAGCCGCTGCAAATACCGGAGTAACCGGCTCATCTGCCGACGGCGCCTCTGTGGCCTGCGGTTCGGCGACAAACGAATCGGCGCCAAACAACACTTCCAATGCACCCGGCTCCGCTGCAGATTCTTCAGCAACTGCTTCGACCGGCAACTGAGTCGATTCGGCAACAACAGGTTCGACCAGTACCGGCTCGACGGCAATCGGTGCGACCACTTCGGGTTCGGCGAGCACCGGCGCCGGTACGACCGGTACCGGTTTCGGACGTGGCGTCGCAATACGGACCAGCTTCTTCTCGATACGACGCACCGGCTCCGGCTTCTGCAGCCAGGCTTCCTCGCCAGCAGCCAGGCGTTCGGAGATTGCCATGATGCCCGGAATATCGACGCCCTGACCCTGCTCTCCGCGCAATGCCGACAACAAGGCCGGCAACGCACCGACAGCGTGATCAAGACAGGCCATGACGGCGGGTGTCGGCTGAATCGACTTGTCGAGAATGCGGTTCAGCATGTTCTCGATCTTCCAGCTGAACTCACCCAGAGCGAGCGCACCGACGAGTCGGCCACTGCCTTTCATGGTGTGGAACGAGCGACGAATCGGTTTCAGTTTTTCGAAGTCGCCCGGATTCGATTTCCAATCCGGCAGGTTGCGGCCCAGATTTTCAACTTCTTCCTGGACTTCCTCGAGGAACACTTCGCGAATGTCTTCGTCGATGTCGTTCGAGGGCACTGCCTGGAACGCCGAAGCGCCGGTGAGCACCGGGACTTCCTCGATGATTTCTTCCTCGATCTCGACCCATTCGTAATCAAACTCGGGCTCGGGCTCGACTTCCGGTGCGGCAGCCGTTTCAGCCGCAGGCGCGAGGGCAGCAGTCGACTCGGCCAGCGCGGTTGGTGTCGCATCCGACACAGAAGGCGGTTCAGTGGCCGTCGGCATCTCGACGACAGGAGCTGCACTCGTGAGGTCGACTTCGTCGACAGCAGCCGGGGCAGCAGCCTCGAACGAGGTTGGCGCCGATACCGGGGCAGCTGGCGCCGGCGAAGCCGCGACCGGAGCGGTCGGCACTGGCGCAATGGCGTCCGGGATTGGCCAATAACCCAGCGCTTCCAGGCTTTCGCGCGTGACCTCTAGGATCTTTTCGCGTCCATGGCGCTGCGCGCTGGTTGCTTCGAGGTAGTACTCGATACTGGCAACGGCGTCGGCGAGACGATCCACCTGATCGGAGTTCGGCACGCGCTTGTGCTGCAGGACTTCGACATCGATGAAGCGGCCAATGGCATCAAGATAGGCGCCTGCCTGATCCAGATTGATCATGCTCATGGCGCCGGAAATTTCTTCGATCAGGCGCGGAATCTGTTCGGCGCGTTCGTGCTGCCAGCCTGATTCGATGAAGGCGACGATGTCCTGCTTCGCCTGCGTCAGGTTGGTCTGGACTTCCTTCATCAACGCATCGAGGATCTTGCGCACTTCCGTCGGCGGCAATTCCGCAGCGGCCGATACTTCGGGCTGGGTGTCGGCTTCGTCACCACCACCAAGCCGTTCGATGTTGTCATCGAGCGAGGCTTCGACGAACAGCAGTGCCCCGGCGACATCGAGCAAAGTACCCTCTTCCGCCTGTTTGCCACCGTGGACGACCTTGCGCAGCGCATCACGCTGTTCGATCACCACACGACGCGGCACACCGAGGCCGAGCATACCGAGCGTGTCACCAACACGATCCAGCGTATCCAGCTGGTTGGCGAGATCGGCAGGATTGGCGTTGGCGGTACGGAGATAAAGATCGAGCGCGTCCTTGACGCGCATGAGATCTTCCTTGATCGCCGTCGACACGGTGTCGAGCAGCGCCCGGTTGCGGCCACTCAACGAACCGCGTGCGTGTTCCAGTTCCTTCTCGCTGGGCAACAGCGTATCGAGACTGAATGTGCGCTTGAGCTCTCCGAGGCGACCTTCGGTCGACTTGGAATGGGCTGCGTAATAAAGCAGGTTCTTGGTCAGGTCACGTGGCGGATTCGTGCGGAACGCGAGTTCGCCGCCATCGGCGAGGCGCTTGATTTCGCGATCGACACGACCGAACAGCAACTTGACTGCCTGATTGGCATCGACGGCACCGGCACGGATACCTTCGAGCAGCCCGGCCGCAATCCACCACAGGCGGCGTGCGTCTTCGCCCCAGGTGATACTGCGCAGGCCTTCCAGGGAATTGATCAAGCCGCTGACTGCAACATTCGACGATTGATCGCGCAGCCATTTGACCAGCGCGATCTGGTAATTCGCACGTTGACGCGCCGCCACGCTCTTCATTTCCGAGTCGGGCAGCGGTCGATCGGGACCGGCAGCGCTCGCCGGCATCGGCAACGCCAGATCCGGCGAGAACAGCACGCCTTCACTGAGAAGCTTTTCACCGCGGCATGCACGCAGATCGTTCAACAGTGGCAGCAGGACGATCGGGATGTCCTTGTGGCCACTCTGAAGGCGTTCGAGATAGTCCGGCAACTGCACGATGCCGCGCATCAGCACGTCATAGGCGTCGTCTTTCTGGCGAATCTGGTCGTCGAGCAGGGCTTGAGCGACCCGCTCCATTTCTTCGACCACCATCGCCGCACCGTACAACTCGACCATGCGCAGGGTTCCCTGCACCTGGTGCAGGTAAGTGGCACAGAACCGCATCAGGCTCGAGTCGGCAGGATCCTCGACATAGGCTTCAAGAGCCTGTCGGGCCTGTTTCAGGGTTTCATCCAGCTCCTGTTTGACCCAGTTGAGCGTGGTGAAGTCGATTTCTTGTTGCATGCGCATAGGCGTTCTCACCCTGAACGACGAAACGCCAACGTCTGGCGATTGCCGATCCGTGTCAGCGAAGGATGGGTAAAGCCGATCACTTCCCCGGCGCCGAGCACCAGCATACCGCCGGGCTTGAGCAGATCGGCGAGCGCAGACAGCAGCTGCTTGCGCCGATCGCGGGCAAAGTAGATCAACACGTTTTGACAGTAGATCAGATCGAGCTTTTTGAGCGGTGCGCGAGCAACGTCCATGATGTTGAACAAGGCAAAGCCGACGCGTTTCCGGAGCGTCTCACTGATTGCAAAGCTGTCGCTGCCGACAAGCTCGCAATAGGTTTTCTGAAGTGCTTCGGGGATTTCCGCCAAACGTTCGCGCGGGTACAGGCCAGAGCGGCCGATCGCCAGCGCGGCGTTGCTGATGTCAGTCGCGGTGACGCCGAAATAGGCGCGGTTCGCACCCAACTGGCGCAACGCTGAATCCAGCACCATGGCCAGTGAATAAGCCTCTTCCCCGGTCGAGCAACCCACGCTCCAGGCATGCATCGCCTGGTTGTCGGGATGTTCTTTCAGAAATTCCGGCAACCATTCGCCGGCAATCATCTGCAACGACGGCTGATGCCGGAAGAAGCGGGTTTCGTGGACCGTCAACCGGTCGACGAGCGTGCTCCACTCAATGGCACCGCGGGCACCGTTCAACACTTCGTTGAAGTATCGATCGAAGCTGTCGTACCCGGTCTCGCGCATGCGCGTACGCACGCCAGTGACCAGGAAGGTCTTGCGTCCAGGCGGCACGACCACACCGGTGCGCCGCTCGAGGAGGTCCACCCAACGCGAAAACTCCTCGTCACCCATGCTTGGCATGGGTGCGAAGGGTTTACGGACATTGGTCGTCGGTGCGATCAATTCAGTTCACTCAGGACGGCAGCTTGAAGTCGGCGACGGAACGACGCAGGTCGGCAGCGAGCTGAGCCAGGTTTCCAATCGACTCGGCCGTCTGGGAGGCACCCGCGGAGGTCTGCGTGGTGATTTCCTGAATGACGTTCATGGTGGCCGAAATGTTGGTTGCCGCGGCGGACTGCTGACGGGCTGCTTCAGAGATGTTCTGAATCAAGTCGGCAAGGTCGTTCGAGACCTTTTCGATTTCGCCCAGAGCCAAACCCGCGTCTTCGGCGAGGCGGGCACCCGCCACCACTTCAGACGTGGTTTGTTCCATCGAGCTCACCGCTTCGTTGGTGTCGGACTGAATCGTCTGGACCAGCGTTTCGATTCGCTTCGTGGCGCCCGATGCGCGTTCTGCAAGTCGTTGCACTTCGTCGGCGACGACCGCGAATCCGCGACCTGCTTCACCAGCGGATGCTGCTTGAATGGCGGCGTTCAGAGCCAGAATGTTCGTCTGATCGGCGATGTCGTTGATCAGTTCGACGATGGATCCGATTTCCTGCGAGGACTCACCCAGGCGTTTGATTCGCTTCGAGGTTTCCTGAATCTGGTCACGGATGTTGTCCATGCCCTGAATCGTCTGCCGCACGATCGCGGCACCCTTGCCTGCGATGGCCACGGATCGTTGCGCGACGTCAGCCGATTCGGCGGAGTTCTTCGACACTTCGTCGATCGAGACGGCAATTTCGTTGATGGCGGCCGAGGCCGAGGTGATCTGTTGCGCCTGATGTTCCGCAGCTTCGGCGAGGTGCATGGCGGTTGCCTGCGTTTCCTGGGCGGCGGCTGCCACCTGCACGGCTGTTTCATTGATCGTTGCTACCAGGGAGCGCAAGGCTTCCACGGCGAAGTTGACCGAGTCTGCGATGGCGCCGGTGATGTCTTCCGTCACCGTGGCTTTCACCGTCAGGTCGCCTTCTGCAAGCGATCCCATTTCGTCCAGCAGTCGCAGAATGGCTTCCTGATTACGTTGATTCAGGTCGGCGGTGCTCTGCAGCTGACGACGCGTGGTGAGGTACTGCAACAGACCGGCGATCAGTGCTGCGAACAGAGCCGCGCCACCGAAGATCACGTTGAGGATGTTGCCACCGAAAGTACGCAGGCCTTCACCGAACGAACCAGCGAGTCGCTTGTTGCGATCGAGCAGGTCTGTGGAGCCCAGGAAGATCGTGTCGGCAGCTTCGGTGACTTCGAACAGATCGGTCGAAGCTTCCTGAATCTTGCCGACGTTTTCGCCGATGCCGGAGTAGAGGTCCTGCACTTCGCCGAGGATTTCGCGGGCGCGCGGGTCGGTCAGCGCGCGAATGCCGACTTCCGCGTCACCGTTCATCAGACCGTCGAGCACCTGGCCGAACATTCGGGCGTCGCGACCGAACTGGTCGGCTGCCGAGATCGCTTCGTCGCCACCCTTCTGGATGTCGGATACGCGGCGCAACATGCGGTCGGAAAGCAGAATCTGGCGAGTGGCGAGGTACACCGTGTCACCGGGCGCGCCGTTGTCGACCAGTACCGCCACCAGTTCGTCCATCTTCGACGACAACATCCGCACGTTTTCCGAGAAGTCGGTTGCGGTGTCGGACACGTCGAGGACCAGCGAAGTCGCGCCGTCAATCGTGTCGGCGGCCTTGGCGATCGGTTCCCATGCCTCGATGACCTTCTTGAGCGGCGTGCCGACGGCGGCGGTCCCGATGTAGGACGGCACACCCTCCTTGCTGCTGCCCTTCTCCAACGCATCAAGGTTGCCCTGAATGCTGGTTCGGGTCACTTTCAGTTCCTGGAAGGCTTCGTTGTTACCCGAAGCGGCTTCCGTAGCGAACTTGGAAATCTGCTGTGACAGCACCTGCAGGTCGGTGGTCAGGCGGATTGCGTTTCGCTCCTCGCTGTCCAACTTGGCCTGCCAGCCGAGGTTGGCGCCCAGCAAGACCAGGAAACCCAAAGCGACGATACCCCAGAACAGGGGCCCGGAAAAACGGCTCGCACCACTGGATGTTGCACTCATAACTGTTACCTCGCCCCTTCGATCAAACTGTCGCCATGGCCGCCGTTCATACGGCCGCCTGAATGAATTCTGGTGTACGCGTCAGCGCCGCCATGCTGAAAATGCCGGATACGACATTGTTCGTCTCGTAGAAACGATCGATGTAGCGCCGGTAACGTTCGTCCTCTTCGACTTCACCCTCGCGCAGGTTCGCATCGACGAACGCACGCTGACCGAGGATTTCATCAACCAGCAGGCCGACCAGGCTGCCTTGCTGGCGAATCACCAGCACGCGGCTTTTTTCGTTGTGTGTCGAGCGTTCGCCTTCGACGAAACACCGGATGTCGATGACCGACACCAGGTTGCCGCGCACGTTCGCCACGCCCATCAGCCAGGGCTTCGCGCCCGGGACACCGGTCAGAACCGGGAATGACAGGATTTCCGTGACTTCCGTGATACTCGAGGCGAGAAGCCGCTTGCCGAGCCGGAACGCGATGCCGCGCCACAGTCCGGGCGCGTCGATCTGTTCCGGCAGGCCCGCAACATGCGACAGGCTGCGGTTCTCGTAATCGAGCAGGGTGTCGAATGGCGAATTCATCGCCTCGGACTCGTTCATGCGGTCCTTCCCTTGCTGTCGAAGTGTGCGCTGTTCATGCCTGGCCTCACACGTTGACGTGCTTGCGGATTGCGCCGAGCAATTCTTCGCGCGTGAATGGCTTGGTCAGGTATTGCTCGGACCCGACGATACGGCCCCGCGCCTTGTCGAACAGGCCGTCCTTGGAGGACAGCATGATGACCGGCACGTTCTTGAACATCTGATTGTTCTTGATCAGGGCACAGGTGTGATAGCCGTCCAGACGCGGCATCATGATGTCGACGAAGATGATCTGCGGTCGTTCATCGGAGATCTTGGCCAACGCCTCAAAGCCGTCGGTTGCCGTGACGACGTCACAGCCTTCCTTCTTCAACAATGTCTCCGCAGTCCGGCGAATGGTCTTCGAATCGTCGATGACCATGACCTTCAATCCGGACAATGAACCTTCTTTTGCTTGGTCTTCCATTTGACCCCCATGGGTGTTTGGGTCGATGTTCGTTGCCGGAATCCAGTTCTGGCATCCCGCCCGAGGGGCTGAAAACCGGCCTATGAACGCGCTTTTAGCTTCTTAACCAACGTCGAGAAACCTGTCAAGTAAATACTCTAAGTGCGCGCTACGACAACAGAATGTCGCATTCAAAGGCGCTATGCTTATTGACATTTGCCAATGCGCCAAAACTACACATGAAACCCGTCCTCGGCGTCCTGATGGACCCCATCGAACAGATCCGACCCTACAAGGATTCCACCTTCGCGATGCTGTTGGAAGCGAAGCGACGCGGATTTGCATTGCGTTACACCACTGAATCCGGCCTCGGCTGGGCCTCCGGCGGGGCGTTTGCGCACTGGCGAGAGCTCGACGTCACCGACTCGAAACACGACTGGTTCACGCTCGGGCCGCCGGTCCGCGGCCCGGTCGCAGAGCTCGACGTGCTGTTGCTCCGCAAGGACCCGCCGGTCGACGAAACGTTCATGCATGAACTTTTGTGGGCGCGGTTTCCGGCCGGCAAACGGCCGCTGATGGTCAACGACCCGGCCGCGCTGCTCCAGTGCAACGAAAAGCTGTTTGCCCTTCATTTCCCCGAATTGTGCCCGCCCAGCCTGTTGTCGCGCGACCCTTCCGATCTGAAGGAATTCATTGCGGAACAAGGAGATGTGGTGCTGAAACCGATCGACGGCATGGCCGGTCGATCGATTTTCCGGGTCCGTGCCGGCGACCCGAACATCAACGTCATCCTCGAAACCCTGATTGGCCAGGGGCGCAACTACGCGCTGGCACAGCGGTACCTGCCGGAAATCAGCGCCGGCGACAAGCGTGTGCTGCTGATTGATGGCGAACCGGCGCCGTATTGCCTGGCCCGCATTCCGCAAGGCGACGATTTCCGTGGCAACCTGGCCCGAGGCGGCAAAGGCGTGGCCCAGCCGATCGGCGCCCGCGAACGCGAGATAGCCGCAGCTGTCGCCCCTGAACTTCGGCGATTGGGGCTTATCTTCGTCGGATTGGATGTGATTGGCTCGTATCTCACCGAAATCAATGTCACCAGCCCGACCTGCATCCGGGAAATCCACGATCAGACCGGCTGCAACATCGCCAGCCTTCTGTTCGATCACATCGACCGGGGCATCGGCCGATGAGCCAAACGATCAGCGCCGAGGAGCGCCTGCGCGTCACGATGCTGTTTTCCCTGATCGTGCATGCCGTGCTGATCCTCGGCATCTCGTTCACTTACGAACAGCCGGCCGACTCAATGCCGAGCCTGGACGTGATCCTGGTGCAGTCATCGAGCGCACAAAAGCCCAAGGACGCCGATTTCCTGGCCAACGCCAACCAGAAAGGCGGTGGCGAATCGGAAAAAAGCAGCCGCCCACGCCAACCGGAAACCAGCCCGATTCCGAAGGCTCGCCCGGGCTTGGCGCCGCTGCCGCAAAAGGCGGGCGCACCCAAACCACAGGAAGCCACGCCCCGAGCGGTACTGACTGGCGGCAACAATGCCGACTTCCAGGTGAAGCCGATCACCGAACAGCAGCGTGAGGTCCCCAAACTTGACGCACTGACGGCCCAGGAACTGATCGAGCGCAGCCTCGAAATGGCGCAATTGGCCGCCGAAGTGGATCGCCAGCGCGAACAGTATGCCAAACGCCCTCGCCGCAAATTCATCTCGGCGAACACCCGCGAATACGCCTATGCCGCGTACATGCGCGCCTGGGTCGCCAAGATCGAGCGAATCGGCGCCCTGAATTTCCCGGAAGAAGCGGCACGCAGGAAAATCACCGGCCAAGTGGTGCTGACCGCCGCGGTCCGGCGTGACGGGACACTTGAATCGGTCGAAATGATCACCCCCAGTGGTCACGACTTTCTCGATCAGGCAGCCATTCGTATCGTTGAGACCGGCGCGCCGTTTGCACCGCTGCCGCAATCCGACGAACAAATCGATGTGCTGCACATCACGCGCACCGTACAGTTCCTCACCGGCAGCGTGGTTCGCGGTCAATGAAGCCGGGCAAGTTCCGCAGGTTCCTTCTGGCCTGCCTACTGATCGTGTTCCTGCCTTGCCTGTGGCCTGAATCGGGATTGATGCCGGTCGAGCGCGCCACACGAAAGGACTTCAACAAGGATTCCTTCTGGTACTACCCGTGGGGTGAATCCGGCACCCACAAGGGAATCGACATTTTTGCGCCGCGCGGACGCGCCGCAGTGAGTCCGGTTGAAGGAATCGTGGTCTACCGCGGCACGCTGAAACGCGGCGGAAAGGTTGTGCTGGTACTCGGACCGAAATGGCGACTGCACTACTTCGCGCATCTCGACACCATCAATGAATCGGCCGGCCATTTTGTCTGGCGTGGTGATGCGGTCGGTACCGTCGGTGATTCCGGCAACGCACTCGGCAAGCCTACCCACCTGCACTACACCAAGCTGAGCCTGTTGCCGGTGCCGTGGCATTGGCGCCCGGCGCGAGAAAGCTGGAAACGGATGTTCTTCCTCGACCCGAGCAAGAACTGGGATTGAGTATTTGCTTTCCGGGCTTTGACTACACTCGGCGCTTTCCAAACTTTCATTCTGGAGCAACACCATGGGACTCGATCTGGTCACCACCGGCAAGGACGTGCCGCATGACGTCAACGTCATCATCGAAATCCCGATGAACGCAGAACCTGTGAAGTACGAAGTCGACAAGGCATCCGGCGCCATTTTTGTCGATCGTGTACTGACCACGCCGATGCGTTACCCATGCAATTACGGCTACATCCCGCACACGCTTTCGGGTGACGGTGATCCGGCGGATGTGCTGGTCGTGATGCCGCTGCCGTTGGTACCTGGCTGCGTGATCCGCGTCAGACCCATCGGC
>JBEIPT010000076.1:0-11900 GCA_040376895.1 Lysobacteraceae bacterium
CGTCGACTCTACGCCGGCACAGGCGAGGGCCTTTATGTGAATCGCCCGGCATCTCGCAGTCGTGGTGTCCGGGGCGACGGCATCTTCATCTCCGATGACGCTGGGGCATCCTGGCTACAACTGACTGCGACAGCAGGCAAGACCGACTACGACTACGTCAACAAGTTGATGTTCCTGCCTGGTGGGCGACTGTTGGTTGCGGCGCGAACGGGTGTCTGGAGCAGTGATGACCGCGGCACCACATTCACCCGCAAACTCGTCGTGCCGATCGTCGAAGGCTGCAGTGACCTGGCTTACAGTGAGGCAAGGGATCGTGTACTGGTGTCCTGCGGTATGCATTCGTCCGGTGGTATCTGGATGTCCGGTGATCGGGGTGAGTCCTGGACCAAGGTTCATGGGGACGACGATATCGGTCGGACCGGTCTGGCGGTGGCGCCGTCCAACACGGCCGTGGTTTATGGCCTGGTTTCCGATCCGACCGACTACGGCATGCGCCGGGTCATCCGCTCCAGTGACGGTGGTGCCACTTGGACGACGCAGGTGACCAGAACGAATTCGGTCTTGAACAGCAATCTCTTGCTCAGCAATTTCTTCAACGTCTCGAATGACTGCCGGTCACTGTCTTCGGTGGCTGGCGGCGGTTGGTACCACAACGCCTTGGCAGTCCACCCCTTGAACGAGAACATGGTGTTTGCCGGTGGTGTCGACCTGTTCCGTTCCAACGATGGCGGCAGGACTTTTGCGCCGATTTCGCGTTGGAATCTCGATTCGACGAGTTCTGCATTCGCCCATGCCGACCAGCACGTGATCACGTTCCAGCCGGGATTCAACGGCACGGACCGAAATCGCATGTATGTCGCAAACGATGGCGGCATCCAGAGTACGGACAATCCCGAGGGAACTGGCGGCAACGACGTCTGCAGCGAACGCGGGATCGACGTTCGTTGGCAAAATCGCAACTCAGGCTATTTCGTCTCGCAGTTCTATCACGGCAGCGTGTCGGAAGACCTGTCGCGGGTGGCCGGGGGCATGCAGGATAACGGAACCTTTGCCGGGCCGGCCGCTACGACGCCACAGTGGGGCGAGATCTACGGAGGCGACGGGGCCTATACCTTGATTGATCCGCGATCCGCCAATGTCATCTACTTTGCGTCGCAGTGGACAAACCTCCGGCGTTCGCTGGACGGCGGTGTCTCGAGCGTTGGCATCACGAACGGAATCGTCCGAAGCAACGACGATTTTCTGTTCATCACGCCGATGGCGATCGATCCGATCCAGCCGGACATTCTCTACACCGGTGGTCGCGTGGTGTATCGGACCAGCAACCGAGGCACTAACTGGCGCTCGATTTCGTCGTTACCGTTCGACCCCGAGCGTGGCATCGTGTCTGCGATCGCCGTCTCCGAGTTCAATAATCTGCGGGTCGCAGTGGGACACAACGCCGGTTCGATCATGGTGACCAGCAACGCGAACGCTACCTTGCCCACCTGGATCGAGAGCAAACCGCGTGCAGGTTTTGTCTCGAGTATCACGATCGACCCGTTGGATCAGAACCGGATGTTCGCAACGTATTCGAACTTCGGCGGCAACAAGGTGTACCGATCACTGAATGGCGGCCAGACCTGGGAGCCGATCGATGGCACCGAAACCTTCCGCAAACTGCCCGACGTGCCGGCACATGATCTGCTGATCGATCCGCGCGATCGGTCGCGTCTGTTGCTCGCCACCGACATCGGCGTGTTCATTGGCCAGGACAACGGCGCCGTGTGGTCGGCCGATGCGTCGGGTCTCGGTAACGTGCTCGTCGAGCGATTGCAGGCGGTGCGTTCGGGCAGCGACTATGAGTTGTTTGCGTTCACTTACGGCCGCGGCATTTTCCGCACGCGTCTCAGCAGTTTGCCGACCCCAACAGTGAATCCGGGCTGGAGCGGGCTGTGGACCGAAGCTGGTGTGGACGGGCAGGGGATGCAATTGCTGGCCCTTCCGGATAGCGGGCAGATGCTGATGTCCTGGTACACCCATTTGCCCACCGGCGCGCGTCAGACTCGTACACGTAACATCTGGTTGCTTGGTTTGGGTGCCGTCTCCGGGGGCAGTGTCACGATCCCGGTCAGCGCTGCACCCGATGGGGTGTTCGACACCGCGGACCCGTCCGCGCAGCAGACCTTGGGTTCAGTCACTTTGTCGTTCACGGATTGTGCCCGCGGGCAGGCTGTGTACGACCTGACCATCGATAGCGTGCGGGTGCAGGGCACGATTCCGCTGACGCGATTGTCGCCCGATACCGTCTGTGAATCCTTCCGGACGCTCGGCGAGGGCGCCTTCAGTGTGTTGCCGCGTCCGGCGAGTCCCGAAAACTTCCAGTATGGCCATACCGGTGCGTGGCACGATGCGACCAAACCGGGGCAAGGGTTCCTGTTCGAGGCGATGCCGAATCAGAACCAGCTCATCGCAACCTGGTTCACGTACGACTTTGCCGATGTGTTGGGCACGGGTCGGCAGTCACCGCTGTGGCTGGCGGCAATCGGCCCGATGACCGGCGCCAGCGCCGACCTGCAGGTGATCCTCACCACAGGCGGGCAGTTTGATGTTGCGAGTCCGGTGACGAATGCCGTCGTCGGCACCTTGCGGATCAACAGCCAGTCCTGTGTTGCCGCAACGGCCACGTATTCGTTGACGCTGAATGGCGTGCCGAGAGCAGGCACGATTCCGTTGTCGCGGATTACCGCGGGCAGTCTCTGCAGGTAACCCCGGGTCAAGAGGGAATCTTGCCCACCCCGACCACTGTGGGAGCGGCTTCAGCCGCGATGCCTCGGGCTCGCCGCATAGCGGCTGAAGCCGCTTCCACAGGGAGACACAGCCGCGACGGGTGCGTTCCTCAGGCCATCAACCTGCAGGAACTGCGACGAAGTTTCGGACTGGCCATAGCCCTCCCCGATGTCGGTGGAGACACGCGCCGTTTTCACCGATAGCCGCTCAACACCGCATAAACCAGAGACACCGCACCAAAACCCATCAGCATCAACCACGCCGGCCAGACGAACTTGACCCAGTGTTCGAACTTCACGCCAGCTGCGGCGAGGGTGGCCATGACTGCGCCATTCGTTGGTGTGACCAGTTCGGTGAATCCGGCGCCACACTGAAACGCCAGCACAGCGACCTGGCGGCTCAAACCGACGACGTCGGCAACCGGTGCCATGACCGGCATCGTCAGGACCGCATGGCCACTGACACTGGGCACGGGAATGTGAATCAGCGCCTGCGCGCCCATCATGCCGAGTGCCGCGACGATCGGTGTCTCGCCGACCAGTGGGCTGGACAATCCGTGGACAACCGTATCGATGACCCGGCCCTGTTCCAGCACCACAAAGATCGCGCGGGCAAAGCCGATCAGCAAAGCCGCAACGGCCATGTCGCGAAAACCCTGGCCGAAGGCTTCGGCCGTGCCGGTCCAGCCGAGTCGTCCCACCAGTCCTGCAAACAACCCGACAACAAGGAAAATGGCCGAGAGTTCATCAAAACCGTATTGCCAGTTGATGAGTCCGTAAACGAACAATCCGAATGCCACCACAACGGACAACAAGATCACCTGCGTTCGCAACATCGACAGCGTCGGTGTTTCGGGCGTGTCGCCGGGACTCGCCGAGACCGGTTCGATTGCATGCCGGCGTGCATGACGCAGCGTCCAAAGAATCCAGAACGTGATGGCAATCAACAGCATCACCACCCGCAAACCAGCACCTGAAAACGTTGCGACTTCGGCACTCTTCTGGGCCAGCAGCACTTGAAACGGATTGATCGGACTCATCGCCGAGCCGACGATCGCGGCACCCGCACTCATGGCCACGGCAGTGACTCGGTCGAAGCCCAACTGGGTTGCCAGCAACACCAGTACAGGTGCCAGGGCGATGATTTCTTCCTGCATGTTTTCCAGTACACCGCCGGCAGCAAAAAACAGGCAGCAGATGGGAATGGCCAGCGTGCGACGCCGGTTCAGGACACGCGCCAAACCGAACAGGGCAGTCCGCAATGCACCGGTGCGATCGATCACCACAAACGCGCCGCCGACGAGGAACACCGTGGCAATCACCTGACCTGCCGCCAGCATGCCGCGGGGCACCGCCAACAGGGTTTGCATGATGCCCAGTGGTGCCGGTTCGACCGGCTTGAACGATCCCGCCACCACCAGGTTGTTGCCGGACTCCGGGTCGAGGCGGCGATCGAATTGACCAGCCGGCAGCAGATGGGTGGCAAGAGCTGCCAGAACGACACAAGCGAGCAGCAGGATCAGCGGGTGCGGAAAATGCAGTTTCATCAGGATGGCGTCCGGTTCTGTTGCGGGCAGTAGTGCGGCCCCTCGCCGCCTGTGCCAGTGTTTCCGAGCATGGCCGGAGACCCGGATAAGGGCAATGCCCGGCGTCTTGACCGATCCGCTTGACCAAACCCGCGGGCGCTGACAGATTCGGGACAAAGCCGGTCAATGGGGATCGGCCGCCAATTTGTTCCGGGAGGAAGCTTGCCATGCCGAAATACAGTACGCAGCAGATCCGAAACATTGCCCTGACGGGGCACTCCGGGGCCGGCAAAACCACTTTGTTCGAAGCATTGTTGGCGGCCGGCGGCACGATCCAGGTCATGGGTTCGGTGGAACGCGGTACGACCGTGTCCGACTTTGATCCGATGGAACGTGAGCGGCAGCATTCCCTGAACAGCGCGATCGCGTCGATTGATCACGGCGGTATCCATGTCAACCTGATCGACACTCCCGGTTATCCGGATTTCCGCGGTCCCACGCTGTCGGCTCTTGCCGCAGTCGAAACCTGCGCCGTGGTGATCAACGCCGCCAACGGCATCGAACACAGCAGCATACGGTTGATGGAATACGCCAAGGCACGACGTCTGTGCCGGCTCATCATCGTCAACAAGATCGACCATGCCGACATCGATCTCGAATGGCTGACCGAACAGGTGCGCGAGCAATTCGGCACCGAGTGTCTGCCGATCAACCTTCCGGCACAAGGCGGCAAGGCGGTGGTCGACTGCTTTTACAAGCCCGATGGGCAATCCGATTTTTCGTCGGTCAAGGAGGCGCATCAGCGCATCATCGACCAGGTCGTCGAGATCAACGAATCGGTCATGGGTCATTATCTGGAAGAAGGCGAGGAAGGGCTCTCCGGCGAAGAACTGCACGACGCGTTTGAGCAATGTCTGCGCGAAGGACATCTCGTGCCGATCTGTTTTGTCTCGGCAAGAACCGGTGCCGGTGTGACGGAACTGCTCGACCTGTTCGAGAAGCTCATGCCGAACCCGCTGGAGGGGAACCCGCCGATGTTCGGCAAGGGCGATGGCAACGAACCATTCCAGACCGAACCGAACGCCGAGAAACACGTGGTCGCCGACGTCTTCAAGATCGTCAACGACCCCTTCGTCGGCAAACTGGGTGTCTTTCGCATCTATCAGGGCACGGTCCGTCGTGACACCCAATTGTTCGTCGATGACGGCAAGAAACCGTTCAAGGTCGGACACCTGTTCAAGCTTCGCGGCAAGGACCATCAAGAGATCGACGATGCCATTCCCGGTGACATTGCTGCGGTCGCCAAGGTCGAGGACATCCATTTCGACGCGATCCTGCATGACTCTCATGATGAAGATCACATCCATCTGAAACCGATCGACTTTCCGCAGCCGATGTTCGGTCTGGCGATCGAACCGGCGACTCGTGGTCAGGAACAGAAGCTCGGTACGGCCCTGCACAAGTTGGCCGAGGAAGATCCGTGTTTCCGGATCGAACACAACAAGGAGCTCAACGAAACCGTCATTCGCGGGCTCGGCGAGTTGCATCTGCGAGTCATGCTCGAGCGCCTGAAGGATCGTTATCAGGTCGAGGTCAAGGCCCGGCCACCGAAGATCGCCTATCGAGAAACGGTTTCGAGCAACGCCGATGGTCATCATCGCCACAAGAAACAGACCGGCGGTGCCGGCCAGTTTGGTGAAGTGTTCCTGCGCATCGAACCCATGCCGCGTGGCAGTGGTTTCGAGTTCGTCGACGATGTCGTCGGCGGGTCGATTCCGGGCAGTTTTCTGCCGGCAATCGAAAAAGGTGTCCGGATGGTGCTCGACCACGGCGCGATCGCCGGTTACGTTCTGCAGGACGTCCGCGTGATTGTCTACGACGGCAAACATCATCCGGTCGATTCCAAGGAAGTGGCGTTTGTGTCGGCGGGCAAGAAAGCGTTTCTGGACGCCATTTCCAAGGCACGGCCGATCGTGCTCGAGCCCATCGTCAATCTGGATGTGGTGGTCCCCGAGCTGGCCATGGGTGATGTCACCGGAGGGCTGTCGACCAAACGCGCGCGCATCAATGGCACTGACTCCCAGCGCGGCGGAGAGATCATCATCAAGGCACAGGTGCCGCTGGCCGAAATCAGCGACTACTCGAACGAACTCAAGGCAATCAGCGGTGGCCAGGGCCGTTATTCGATCGAATTCAGTCACTACGAGGCGGTGCCGCCGCATGTGCAGAAACAGTTGAGTGAGGCCTACAAGCCGAAGCACGAAGAGGACTGATTGCGCATTCCGGGGCAACCCACATCACGAAATGACTTTGTGCCTAGTGACAAGGGGTAACCTGTCCACTACACCATGGACAGGTTGCCGAGAACGCGGCCCTTCAGCCATTGGCTGATGCACATTCGCCCGTCTTTCTTGCGCAGGAGCCTGTTTCGAATATGACCACGCCGCACGGCCAAACCAGTCCATCGATGGCCGACCAGCGTCTGCTGATCGGCATGTTCGAGGTCGATCTCGTCGCGCGTGAGGTGATTGACCCGGACGGCGGGCCCGCACATCGAATCACCGACAAGGCCCGTGCCGTTCTGGTCGAGTTGGTCGCTGCGCAAGGGCAAGTCGTCAAACGCGAGCAATTGATGGATCGTGTTTGGGCTGGAACCTGTCCCACCGGTGACGTGCTGACGCAAGCCGTGACCGCACTCCGCAAGGCGTTTCGTGACGATGCCGAAAAGCCGCGTTATATCGAAACGATCGCGAAGACCGGTTACCGACTGTTGGCTGAAGTGAGTGTGCTCGACAAACCGGTTCGCCCATTGCCGGCACTGGCAGTGGTTGAACCTGATCCTGAAGTCATCGATGTCCCGGTGACGCACGGGCATCCTGGCACCCAGCCGCCGATCAGCCGATCGCGCTGGTGGATCGCCGTGGTCGCCGTGGTTCTGGTTTCCGGTCTGACGGGAGGTTTGATTCTGTCGCGGCGGGCTCCCGTCGAGGTCGGCCCTGCAGGCAACTCGCCACCGACTGCGCCGGCCGTGATCATTGCCGCGGCACCGGACCACGAATACAGCCCGAAACTGAGTCCGGATGGCAGTCGCGTGGTGTATTCGGCGATCGCCGCCGACGCCGATCACGCCCGGTTGATCGTTCAGCCTGCCAATCCCGGTGGTGGCCGGTTTGTGCTGACCGATTCCAATGACCAACTGTCCGATAGCGCCGCCGTGTGGAGTCGCGACGGTCAGCAGATTGCTTTCTTGCGCCGAGGGTCAAACGAAGTCTGCACGCTGATGATGGTGTCGTCGGTCGGCGGCCTGCCCCGGGAGCTCGGTGATTGCCGTCTCGCACCGTTTCCGTCGTTCGATCTGGCGCCCGACGCGAACGCTCTGCTGATGTCGTTGCGCACCGGGCCAGACCAGTCCGATGCGGTGATCCATCGACTGGACTTGCGCACCGGCGAGTGGACCCGGTTGCCTTATTCCGTTGGCGAGGGCGATATGGATTTTGAGCCGCGGTTTTCGCCGGATGGAAAGCAGGTCGTGTTCCGTCGCGGAGTGAGTGCCGGCGACATATGGGTCGTGCCGAGTGAAGGCGGTACGGCGCGCCGCGTCACGTTTCTGGCCGGAGACATCCGCGGCTTGGATTTCGCACCCGATGGCCGGGCTGTGGTGTTTTCGGCGGTGGTGCCGGAGGGGCTGGGGCTGTACAGCGTCGATCGGGACTCGGGCGAGCTGGGGCGTGCCAGTCTGGAGTGGGCGATACAACCCGATATCGCGCCGACCGGTGCGCTGGTGTTCGAACGCCATCCGGAGCGAGTGCAGCTGCTTGGTTTTGACCGCCATACCGGGGCTGCTTCCGACAAGTTCTTTTCGTCGAGCGCATCGGACATGATGGCGTCGTTTTCGCCGGACGGCCGGCGCGTCGCGTTGTATTCCGACCGGTCCGGCGCGCTGCATGTGTGGATCGCCGATGTGACCCGCCCCGACCGCGCCGAGCAGGTGTCCGGATTCATGCCGGTCGCCCGCTTTGCGCCGTCGTGGTCGGCGGATGGTGAGCGGCTGATCGTGCATGGTGATGGCGCCGAAGGCCTTGGTTTGTATGAAGTGGATGTGCCCGGACTGCGCGCGCGCAAACTGGACTTGCCGGAACGCGAGTATCGATTCGGCATCTATCTGGGCGAGCGTTTGGTCGTAGGCTGGGTCGGCGAACGTGAAGGTGAACTCGCACTGCTCGATCGTGTTGATGGCGCGTGGCAAGAACAAGCCAGAAGAACAGGAGTCGCGGCAGCGCAGTACGACTCCGGTCTACAGCGAATCCTGTTCACGAAGGTCGGGCGATCCGGTTTGTATTCGATCGATGAGTCGTTGCAGAACGAGCAGATGTTGCTCGAGTACCAGCCACCGCCGAAGTACTACCGCCGCTGGCTGGTGTCGCGCAGTGATGACTTGTTGTTGCCGGAATTGACTGGCGACGGATGCAAACTGCTCACGGCGCCTCTGGCCGACGTCCGCGCAGAAACGTTGCGCCGCCAGCGCTATCCGTATTGTGATGCCAGCGGCATGGCCGAACACCCGGATGGCCGCCTGGTGCTGTCGGTGATGGACGGGCAGGGTAGCGACATCGGATATCTGGACCGCCTGCCACGATTCGAAAGAGTCGGAGGGCAGTAGCGACTCGTCAACGCGGTCTTGACAGCCATTGGGCGGGTTTGTGGTAATTATGGGTCACGCAGGGTGAGTCGATGACCATGAACCGGATTGTTCTTTTCTTGTTGATTGCAACCTTTGGCAGCCTGACTTCTTTCAGGGTTTCCGCCTCGGAATTCACCGTGACGACCGGTTCCAGTACGGTTCGACAGATACTGAAATTTTCCGATCAGGCCGAGCCATCGAGTGTGGCGGGTGATCTCATCGTTGAGGTGCACGACCCAGCCAACGTCAACGTGTGCAAGGGCGGTTGGATCAGGAATACCGATCAGCAGTACCGCGACATATTCCAGATGCTCAACGCAGCCAAAGTGGCAGGGTTGACCATTCGTATCGCCGCTGATTCCAACCTGTTCTGGTCAGGGTCTACCGATCGTTATTGCTACATCCGGTATGTCGGCGTGCTGTAAGCCTGAAGTGGCTTCGGAGCTTCCCGCCGCCTTGATCCGGTTGCTGTTGATCAACCTGATCGCCTGTGCGTCGGCTCATGCCGCGACGACCGATCACGACCTGTCCCGTTACCGGGAAATCGATGCCACTGGACGGCCGGTCGCGGTGTTGGGAGACATACGGGTTTATCTCGATGATCACGGGCGCCCGCTGAAGTCATCCAAACTTCTGGGCGTCGGCAACGGATGGTCAGGTGGCGTCCTGTACTACCAGTTCTCCGACCAGATCACCGAGTTCCGTCGTGCCCAGTTCCGTCAGGCATTTGCATCATGGGGCATCGGTACGGCAATCCAGTTCATCGAAAGTCCGGTCGCATTCGATCGGGTGCTTGTCACGACCGGCTCGGGTTCTGGCTGCGGCAGCTCCGCAGTCGGCATGATCGGCGGCGTGCAGATTCTGAATATTGTCGACCAGCCAGGCTGTTGGTCGCAGACTGTCCTTCAGCATGAGGTGGGCCACGCTCTCGGTTTCAAGCACGAGCATCAGCGAGATGATCGCGACAGTTACTTGAATGTTTCCGATTTCGATTCACTCGAAGTGGCGCATCCGGAGTTTTTCGACGCCAACTACGGTCGAAGTGAAGGCTCTCACTACACGTCCTACGACTATGCGTCGGTCATGCACTATGGTCCGGTGCAGGGTTGGGACATCGATGGTCAACATTTCGATATTGATCTGGATCCCAATCAGAGCCAGCCTGCTGGCCTGCCTTCGGGGAGCGAGTCGGTCTGCACGACCGCCCAGAGTTGCCGGGCACTGATGGGATTCCAGCAGGTGTCGCCCAGGGATTTGCTGGGCGGCGCGCTGCGTTATGGACGTCGCCTGGACCAGAATCCCGCTACGCGGCCAGTGGTTGGGACCGTCTCGGTCGTAGGCGGATTCGATACCTGTGGACCGACACCCGGATGTTGGCGCGCCAACGTCGATGCCACAGTGACGATTGAGTTGACTGCAGCGCCCGGGCACGTGGCAGTTCTATCGACTGACGGGTGTGAACGTCGGGGCGCGACAGCGACCTGCAACGTCACGATGGACCGCAATCGGCAGTTTACGGCGTTCACGTTTCCGATCGCTGCTGCGCTGGTGGTCTTGGACGATCAACCATTGCCAGAACGTGTTTTTGGTGACGGTTTCGAATGATGGTGCGGCCTGAAACAGGTCAGGCGAAACCAGAACGAAGGTTGCAGACATTCAGGGACGATATTGCGGCTTCCCGATCGGTCAAAAATCCGACCGCAAGCGCACCGATTCGAGTTCCTTCTTCAACGAACGCTGAAACAGGCCTGGCGCGACCCAGGTGTAGAGCACAAACCCGAGCCACGTGTAGCTCAACACCGATCGGGCTGTCTGCTGGCCCTGAAGGTCAAGCGTGATTTCCGCAATCCGGAACAGCACATACATGCCGAGGAGCAAAGCAGTGGCACGTGCGACACCGCCGACGCCGATCCACATCGAAAAACGCCACCACAAGCCGAGGAACAGACTTTGCCGGGCCTTGATGCTGGCCAGCAGGGCTAGCGCGCCCTGATCGGAGGGGTTGATCTGCAGTGCCCAGAGTGCGTGCTCGCGCGCATCCGCCGTATCACCGCGGTGCAGGGCCAGTCGTCCGGCCATGACCAGAGCATCCACCGATTCCGGTTCGAGACCCAGTGCTTCCATGGTCAATCGACCGGCGTCGTCGAAGGCGCGGCGCTCGAACGCCAGTTCCGCCAGGGCGACCAGGACACCGACATGTTCCGGATCCAGCTCCAATGCGTGCTGAAGGTACTTCAATTGCTCGGCCGGTTTGCCCTGCAGATCCGCAACGAGTGCCAGTACGTACCACGCGCCGACATGACCCGGTTCCAAAGCCAGAACCTGCTCGACGTGAACGCGGGCTTTCCCGGGGCGGCGATGGGCCAATTGGCAGCGGGCCATGACCAGATGAGCGTCACTGTTTTCGGGTTCAAGCGCCAAAGCCAGGCCCGCTTCATGCAAGGCCGCATGATGGCGTTTCTGCGCTAGCAGGCAGGCGGCGAGGAGTGCGTGTGCAGTCGCGTGGTCCGGGTCGAGCGCGAGGACCTGGCGCAGTTGTTCGATGGCCGGGCCTTCCTGGCCGAGGTCGATCAGGTGGCGCGCGCGCGACAGGGCAAGAGTGTTCTGGTCGAAGTCCATCACGCCACCAGCAGGTACAACCAGCCGTGATCCTTCGCGGCGGTCGCAATCATGGGGCGCAACACGAACGCGCCAAGCATCAGCACGATCAGTCCGTTCTGTTTGCGACCATTGAAGTAGTCATACAGTTCGACTGCCTGCTGTTGCAGTGACGACGCCCAATAGGCGGCCGCGAGCTTGACGACGATCACGGCGATGAAGGAGTACCGCAGGGTTGCCTCATCGAGCTTCAATGATGCCAGCACCACAAACAGAACCAACGATCCAACCAGACCGCCCAGACAGATCAACGACTCGCGGATCCGC
>JBEIPT010000191.1:0-7120 GCA_040376895.1 Lysobacteraceae bacterium
CCCGCCGGCCGCACCGGCTTTGCGCACCTGTTCGAACACCTGATGTTCCAGGGCAGCGAAAACCACGAAGGCGAGTTCTTCACGCCGTTCGAGGAAGTTGGCGCCACCGACCAGAACGGCACCACCGACTTCGATCGCACCAACTATTTCCAGAACGTGCCGACGACTGCGCTCGACATGGCCCTGTTCATGGAATCCGATCGTATGGGCCACTTGCTCGGCGCGATCGACCAGAAAGTGCTCGACGAGCAGCGTGGTGTCGTGCAGAACGAAAAGCGCCAGGGCGAAAACGCGCCATACGGCAAAATGTTCGACGGCATCCTGACCGGCTTGTTCCCCCAGGGTCATCCTTATCGCTGGTCGCCGATCGGATCGATGGATGATCTGAACGCCGCGTCGATCGAAGACGTGAAGACCTGGTTCCAGAAGTGGTACGGCCCGTCGAACACAACGCTGGTGTTGGTGGGCGACATTGATGTCGCCACGGCCAAACAGAAGGTCCAGAAGTATTTCGGTGACATCGCGCCGGGCCCGGCTCTGTCTCGCATCAAGGCCGACGTGCCGGTGCTGGCAGCCACCAAACGTGAAGTCATGCATGATCGCGTGGGTCTGTCGCGCCTGATGCGCGCTTGGCCGGCCCCCGGCATCGGCGGCCGTACGGCAGAAGAACTCGGCCTTGCGGCGCGCATCCTCGGCGGTGGCAAGACTTCCCGCCTGAACAAGCGTCTGGTGCTCGACGAGCAGCTGGCGGCCAACGTTTCGGCGTTCTACTACCCGCTGGAAATCGCCGGCATCTTTGCCGTGCAGGCAGACGCGAAGCCCGGTGTCGATCTGAAGCGCATCGAAGCCATCATCGACGAAGAAATTGCCCGTATGCTGAAGGACGGTCCGACCGCCGATGAGCTGAATCGCGCCCGCACCGTCATCGAAGCTTCGGTCATCCGCGGCGCCGAGCGGATCGGTGGATTCGGCGGCAAGGCCGACATCCTGGCCGAGTGCCAAACCTACCTCGGTGATTCGCAGTGTTATCGCGAATCGCTGGCCAACATGGCCGCAGCGACCCCGGCATCGATCCGCAGCGAGATGAACACCTGGCTGACGCGCCCTGCCTACAACCTCGAGATCCATCCGTTCCCGGACCACAAGACCGCCGCGACCGACCTCGACCGCAAGGCCGGTGTGCCGAAGACCAGCGAGTTCCCTGACCTGACGTTCCCGGCCATCCAGCGCGGCAAGCTCAGCAATGGCGTGGAAGTGGTGCTGGCAGAACGTCGCGAAATCCCGGTCGTGCAAGTGCGCTTCATGTTCGACGCCGGATATGCCGCCGATCACGGCCGCAAGCTCGGCACCGCCGGCTTTGCGCTGGGCATGCTCGATGAAGGCGCAGGCAAGCTCAGTGCCGTCCAGATCGCCGAACAGGCTGAACTGCTCGGTGCCCAGTTCGGCACGTTCTCGTCGCTGGACTCCTCCAGCCTGAGCCTGTCGGCGTTGCGCGCCAATCTGCAGCCGTCGCTCGACCTGGTCGCCGACCTGCTGATCCGTCCGACGTTCGACGCCAAGGACATGGAGCGCATCCGCGGACAGTGGCTGGCGAGCCTCGAGCAAGAAAAGAAGGAGCCGCGTTCGCAAGCCTTGCGCGTGCTCCCGCCGCTGATCTTCGGCAACAACCATCCGTACGGCATTCCGCTGACCGGAAGTGGCACCGAAGCGTCGATCAAGAGCCTCGCGCCGGACGATCTGAAGGCATTCCATGGCGACTACATCCGTCCGGACAATCTGAAGATCGTCGTGGTCGGTGACACCGACCTCGCCACCATCTCGGCAGCGCTGGAACGCAGCTTCGGCGGTTGGAAAGCCCCGGCCACGCCACGCCCGACCAAGACTCTGGCCAACGTCGAGCGGCCGAAGGCCCCGCGTGTGTACCTGATCGACAAGCCCAATGCCGAACAGAGCCTAATCATTGCCGGCCAGACCTTCCCGCCGACACTCGCTGAAGACAATCTGGAAACCAACACCGCATTGACCGCTTTCGGTGGCATGTTCAGCGCGCGTCTCAACATGAACCTGCGCGAAGACAAGCATTGGGCCTATGGTGCCTACGCCGGCGCCGGTGCCGCACTCGGCCAGCGCCTGCTGTCGGCCAGTGCCGGCGTGCAGTCGGACAAGACGATCGAGTCGATGCAGGAACTGCAGAAAGAGTTCGTCGAACTGGTCACCACCCGCGAAGTCACCGCGGCCGAGCTGACGAACGTCATCAACAATGACGTCCGCAGCCTGCCGGGTTACTACGAAACGGCGGGTGCCGTCTCGGCCGAAATCGCGAACATGATCCAGTACAGCCGTCCGGACGACTATGTCCGCACGCTGAAAGCCCGTACCGAAGCGCAGACCCTCGACGCCGTGCGTGCCGCCGCCAAGCGCCACGTCGACCCGAACTCGCTGACGTGGGTGGTGGTCGGTGACCTGAAGAAGATCGAAGCCGGTGTGCGTGCCCTGAACTGGGGTGAGGTCACCGTCATCGATCCGGAAGCAGCCAACTGACGTCTGCACTTCCGCAACAAAAAAAGGCGCCCTCTGGGCGCCTTCTTTTTGCCTGCTCCTGTCTATGGGAGAAGGGGTTTTCTGTGGGCTTATTTCCGCACCACCAGATCAAACGCCAACCCGACCAGAATGCCGATGAACGTCGCCATCAACACACCACCGATGTCCGGACTGTAGCCGACACCGACCATCAGCCCGGCGCTGGCACCGGCGGCAAACCGCACCCAGTGCACACCGCGTTGCAGGCGCCGCCAGGCGGATTCCTTGAACACCTCGAACGCCAGCAGGATCGCCAGCGCGGCCAGGACGTGTCGCCAGTAGGTTCCGGGTTCAAACCAGCGAAGGTCGTCCAGAGTCCAGCGGAGCGTGATACCGATTGCCGGCACCAGCACGAGCACAAACAGGACCCAGCCCGATATCCACGGTAAGCGGACGACCGCCTGTTCGACCGGCGCCGACTTGGGTTCCAGGTGACGCCTTCGTGCCGCCCGGTTGCTGTTCGATCTGGTCCGACGCAAGGTATATGGCCGGTTACAGGGTCAGCGCGTAGCCGAACTGCTGCCGGAACTGGTCGGCGAACTGGTCATAGTTGAAGCGCTGGTTCTGCGTGCCGTGATGTTCGATCTTCAGCGCGCCCATCAGGCTGGCGATGCGCCCGGACGTTGCGTAATCACAACCGTTCATCAGGCCGAAGATCAAGCCTGCGCGGAATGCGTCGCCACAACCCGTGGGATCGACAACGCGCACGGGTGCCGCAGCGGGAATCTCGTGGATCTGCTCTTTCGTGTGGATCTGCGCGCCTTTCGGGCCGCGGGTGACCACATAGGCTTTCACGCGGCTGGCGATTTCGGCTTCACTCCAACCGGTGCGCTCGGCCAACAGATTCGACTCGTAGTCGTTCACGGTGACGTAGTCGGCCAGTTCGATGAAGTTGCGGAATTCCTCGCCGTTGAACAGGGGCATGGCCTGACCCGGATCGAAGATGAAGGGGGTGCCGAGTTCGGCGAAGTCGCGTGCATGCTTCAACATTGCATCGCGACCATCGGGTGCGACGATGCCGAACTTCACGCCGGCGACGTCGCGCACGCTCGCTTCATGCGAACGCATCATCGCGCCCGGATGAAATGCCGTGATCTGGTTGTCATCGAGGTCGGTCGTGATGAACGCCTGGGCGGTATACAGATCCTTGATTTCGCGGACTTGTTCGAGGCGGATGCCGCAGGACTCGAAATACTCGCGGTACGGACCGAAGTCTTGCCCGACGGCCGCCATCGGAATCGGATCGCCACCGAGCAGCTTCAGGTTGTACGCAATGTTGCCGGCACAGCCACCAAATTCGCGACGCATCCTCGGCACCAGGAAGGCGACATTCAGAATGTGCACCTTGTCCGGCAGGATATGGTTCTTGAACTGGTCCTGGAACACCATGATGGTGTCGTAAGCGAGCGAACCGCAAATCAGTGCCGACATGGAATTCCTTGAAAGTTCGGAGGACAAAACGGCGGCATGGTGGCGTCCCCGGGCGGCAAAGGCAAGCAACTTGACGGCGAGTGGCGCCAACGCGCACCGTTTCGCAGTTTCGCGCGCGCCGGGCGCGTACACTTCGGCCATGCGCCGAATGTTTGCCCCAACCCTCTTGCTGCTGCCCGCCATACTCTATGCGATGGCCTTGGGTGCGACGACTGGCGATCCGCACGGATCCTTCGACTGCCAGGACCTGAGCCTTGTGCCCATGGACTTTTCGGTCGACTACGAGACCGAGGTGCAGCCCATCTTCACCGGCAGTTGTGCGAACTGCCATGTGTCGTCGCCGTTTCCCGATGCCGGACTCACGCTTGATCCAGGCAAGTCCTTCGACAATCTCGTGAATGTGACCAGTGTGCAGGACGGCACCTTGCTTCGGGTCAAGCCCTACAGCGCGACCCAGAGTGTGTTGTTCTCCAAGGTCAATTGTGACGCACCGTTGGTCGGACTGAGGATGCCGCTCGAGCGGTCGCCGCTGACGCCGGAAGCGCAGGCGCTGATCATGGATTGGATCAATCAGGGCGCTTTGGCGACTCCAGCGGTGCCGGATCTGGTGTCCCGAGCCGACTTCGAGACCCGCGGCTGATTCCGGGTTTTCCAGCCAAAATCACAATCGAATGGACAGTGACGCGCAGGCGTGAGCAAAGCGGTGCCGACGACCAGCGCCCCGGTTGGCGCCAGGAAGCCTGGATCCCCTGATCGGATTCAAACGTTCGTTTGCTGCCCTGCAGCGTGCATTCCTAATGTGAACTAGTTCACACTTCGCCCCGCGCTGCAGGTTGGCGCCGGCTTCGATGTGAATCGCGACCGGCCTCAATCGTCGAATCAGGCATACCGGCGCCATGACACCACGCTCGCCCAGCGGCCTGATCGCGCAGGGCAAACATGTCGAACACCAAGATGACCTGGGAGGGTTCTCGTGCGTCGCAATCGTCTCCGTTTTGCCGTTGTCTCCGCTCTGATGCTGGCTGCCCCTTTGGCTTCTGCCGAGGGAATCGTCGCCAAACAGTTGGCCGGTCCGGCCGACGAATTTGCTGCTCTTGCGCCGGTTGATCCGAGCAGCACGGCAGTTCATTCGAAGTCCGCACTCATTCCGGTCGAGATGGAGAAGCGGGGCGGCGCGTTTGGCGCCAGCGTCCGTCTGCCGATCGAAGGCGAAGACGTGCAGGTGCTGGTGTTCAACGGTGACAACAACTGGCAAGTGCAGATGCGCGACGAAATCGGCAAACGCGCCGATATGGCCGCCCGCCTCGCCATCGAAACCGACAACGAGAACTATGGTTTGGCCGGTGACGAGTTTAAGGCCAAGCGCTATCGCCTGAATGGCCTGCAGAATGGCCAGTGGAATCTGGATATCCAGGCCAGCTCCGGCCGCCCGGGTTTTGTGATGCTCGCCGGTGGCGGCGACGAACGTCTGATGTCCTACACGACCTCGCTGACGCACAAGCGTGCCGGCCAGGTTGGTTTTGTCGCGACCATCTACGACGAAACCCAGGACGAGTTCGCAGGCCGGGTCACGTCCAGCAAGCTGCGCGTGACCGACCCGAAGGGCTCGGTTTCCGAATACGCCATGTTCGATGACGGCCTGCATCAGGATGGCATCGCCAACGACGGCATCTTCGGCTCCGACTTCAAGGCCAGCCTCGCTGGTGACTACAAGGCACAGGTAATGCTCGGTGGCGTGAATGCCGCTGGCCGCGAATTCCTGCGCACCACAGAACATCTGCTGCCGGTGCTGGACGATGCGATCCGCATCACTTCAGCCGACAGCGTTTCGGCCAAAGCACTCGCGGGTGACCGCATGGCGTTTTCGCTGCGCGTCGATGGCGCCGTCGAAGGTCAGCACTACCGCAGCTACGCCCAGGTCTGGGGCCGCAGTCTCGATGGCAAGTCGATGATTCCGGTTTCGTGGATCGGCGGCATGGTTGCTGTCAAGGATGGCGCGCTCGACCTCGCGTTCGACAATCGCTGGGCCAGCTACGCCAAGGCTCGTGCGCCATTCGAACTGCGCGAAGTGCGTCTCGAAAACCCGGACTATCTGATCACCGTCGCTGAAGCACCGCGACTGGCAGTGACGGGTGCCCAGAATCTCATCAAATCCCGCACCAAGCCGGTCACGTCGATCAGCGATGACATGCGCACCGGTCCGAAGCCCGCCAGCCTGAATCAGGGTGAGAAGGGTGTCGGCACGAAGCTCCTGCTCGTGCACGGTTACTGCTCCGGTAATGCCTGGGGTCCGGTTGCCGGCCAGTTCGCGAATTCGGCTGTGTTCCAGGACTTCAACCAGAACCGCTCGCATGATGCCTTCGCGCGCCTGATCCAGTCCTTCGGGTCCACGTGGAATTCGTTCGGCGTCGTTGCGCACAGTCAGGGCGGTGCCGCTTCGCTGCACCTCTACCACTACTACTGGAGTGGCCTCGACAACGCGACCGGCAGTCGCCTGATCCAGTCGGTCGGTACGCCTTACCAAGGCACCGCACTCGCCGGCAATGCCGCCGTGCTCGGCAGCATCTTCGGTGTCGGCTGCGGCACGAATGCCAACCTCACGTACAGCGGCGCCAGCTCCTGGCTCGCCGGCATCTCGACGACGTCACGCGCCAAGGTCAACTACTTCACGACGTCGTTCACCGATCGTTCGTGGGTCTACGACTACTGCAACGTGGCCACCGACGTGCTGCTGAGCGATCCGGAAGACGGCACCACCGAGCGCGCCAAAGGCCAGCTCTCGGGCGCGATCAATCAGGGCCACAAGACCGGCTGGTGCCACACCAGCGGCATGCGTGACCCGGCACAAACCACCGATTCCGCGCGCAACAGCACGATGAACACCAGCGCCGCGCGCTGATCAGAAAGTCTTTGGGAGACGACCGACAACGCCACCTTCGGGTGGCGTTGTCCATTTCGGCCTCCGAAGATCAACGATTCGAGGTTCGGAAAGGCTTCCTTGGCTGCTGCTGATACGCTATCGCTTTCCCGATCCACCCCGTGCCCGCATGCTTGATGTCCATCCCCAATGCCAGATCCCCGACGAGGAACTGACCGAACGGTTTGTTCG
>JBEIPT010000501.1:0-2586 GCA_040376895.1 Lysobacteraceae bacterium
GGCAATGGGCGGCAAAGTGCAGGTGGCGATGTCCCAATCGGTTCCGTTTCATACGGGTGGGGGCGCTCAGGGGATCATGCGGACACGGCCGGAATCGAACCCGGTCTCGATCTTCATGCAGTCCAATCGGGTATCGCGCAATTTCTTCGAGCTTTACCGGATCAAATTCCTGGAAGGCACGACATTCCAGTCGACGAGCGCCCGCGAAATCATCCTCTCGGAATCGGCAGCCAGAAATCTGATCGGTGAACCGCCCTGGGCGGGCAAGAACGTCCCCCTGGAAATGGACGGGATGACCGGGGGTACACGGCTGGTGGTGGGCGTGGTGAGTGATGTCGCCTACAACGGCCGCAACGCCGCGATACCCGAGATGTTCTACATGCCGATGCAGAGCATGGGCGACGCGTTGGTGCTGTCTTTTGCAGAGCCCGTGCCGGCCGATCTTCCGAACATCGCCAACCTGTTTCAACGGATGGGCATCACCGATCCGCTTGATCCGCCGGTCCGCATCCGCGTCAAGGACGCGGACGACGATCGGGTCGGCAGAGTTCGTGCCCTCGTCTTGCTTGCTGCTTGTGTGTTGGCGGTCCTGCTGGGTGCCATCGGGCTCGCTGAAATCCTGCTCGTCGTCGCCAATCGCCGACTGAATGAACTTGCGCTTCGATCTGCGTTGGGTGCCACAACAGGGCGTCTGGCCTGGTCGGCATTTCGAAAGCAGATGCCCGCGCTGGTGGCTGGCCTGATGACCGGTGTCGCCTTTTTTGCGCTGGCGACGAGCCATTTGGTGTCGCGGGGATTCGATGTGTCGCCACCGTCCCCAGCCGCGTGGGTCCAGGCCGTTCTGGCGCTGCTGATTCTGTTGCTCTTGGTGATGGTCCCCAGTCTGTTCAAACTCCGCAGGATTCCGGTCGCGTTGTTGCTCAAGCAGGATTGATGAGCCTGCAGGGCATCCCAATCCCGATCGTTGACCCGCCAGAGTCGCAATATGACTTCTGCAACTTGCCGACGATGAGGTGCGTCGGCATGCTGATTGGCCTGCTTGAGGGCGATTGGCCACTGCTGTGAGTTCGCACCAGTCGTTGAGGGCAGATGATCGACTCGGCCGCCAAACCACGTGTAGGCACACTGATGGGCATTGGTTTGATTGATGCCTCGAGTGATGGCTTCTGTTGATGACTGGAAGCGGCCCGCACGACAATCGATGACGCACAATCGGAATGAACACCATGGAGAAGGGCATGCAGCTTTTGAATGGTCTGCTGATCGGCGCGATCACGGCATGGACGTCGACAGTGCAAGCAGCACCGATCGAACTTGTCTCCGTAGCGACCGTGCCGGCGCTTGCGCCCAGCAACGGCGCCAGCGGAAACGCGCGCGCGAGCCTGGATCTTCGCTACGTCGTGTTCGAGAGTTATGCGGACAATCTGGTTGCGGGTGACAGCAACCGACGCAAGGACATCCTTCTGTTCGACCGAGTCGCAGGCACGCGTAGCGTCATCTCACGTTCTTCGACAGCGCAGGCCGATGGCGACAGCTTCGACCCCGACATCAGCGCCGATGGCAACCTCATCGTGTTTGCCTCGTCGGCAACCAATCTGGTGGTGAACGACACCAACGAGCGCAGCGATATCTTCGTCTACGAACGTTTGACCGGCGCGTTGCGTCGTTTGTCGCCCGGTATCGGCATCCAGTCCAACGGGAACAGTCGTCAGACACGAATCAGCAGTAATGGTTCGCGCATCGTCTACCTCTCCGGGGCCAGCAATTGGGTGGCGAACGACAGTAATGGGGTTGAGGACGTCTTTGCCTATGACTTGACGGGCGACACTGCGCAGCGCGTGTCGCTCAACGATCAGGGCAACGAGGCCGCCGGTATCGTCGGCAAGCCCAGCGTCAGTGCCGATGGCAACTGTGTGGCGTTCAGTTCCGATGCGGCGCTGGTGAGCGACGATTCCAACATCGGTCATGATGTGTTCGTTCGCAATCTCGGTGCGCCGAGCATGTGGCGTGCATCGATCGGATTCGATGGGCGTGAGGCAAGCAATCTTGCTGCATCCGGATACCTGGTCGACTGCGACACTGTCCTGTTTGCCAGTTATGACGGTGATTTGTCGGGCTTCGATCTCGGATTCGGTGTGTTCATTTATCGCCGTCACAATGGTTCGACGGATCTGGTGCATCAGGTATCCAGCATCACCGGCACGATCGACTATGCGGTATCCCGCAACGGCCGGTTTCTGTTGCATGGCCACGATTCCACGGCCTCGGGCGGCGACATGAGACGGATCGATCTGACCACGCTCTCGGTATCGACCTTTTCCGGACGCGTCGGCGTGGCAAACGTCGTGTCCGACGATGGAACGACGTTCATCGCCGCGACATCGCGACCGCTGGCGATGGATGATCGCAATGTACTCGCCGATGTTTATGTTCAGGATGCAGCGGTGAATCCGACCTGGTTGTCCACTCGGGCTCGGCGGGCCGGTCCGACGCTGATCGCCACCGGCGCCTGGGGCCGCCCCGACGCCCCCGATCCCCTCACCCCGAACGCCGGTACGCGTACCCAATCTCTCTCCGACGATGGCA
>JBEIPT010000195.1:0-7072 GCA_040376895.1 Lysobacteraceae bacterium
CCTTCCGCCAGGAAGAACCGAAGCTCATCGCCCACGTCGGCATCCGATGCCGTGGCCGTGTAGCGATACACACGCCCCACCGTGGTCGTCGTGATCGG
Organism: Lysobacteraceae bacterium; assembly: GCA_040376895.1. GTDB lineage: Bacteria > Pseudomonadota > Gammaproteobacteria > Xanthomonadales > Ahniellaceae > Ahniella. The sequence goes on from JBEIPT010000195.1 coordinate 99, forward strand.
CGTACTGGTGAACTGCGGGGCGCGGTTCGGAACGGCCACCGAGACCGTGAAGCCCTGAACGGCCGACAGACCCGTTGCGTCCAACGCACGGATCGACAGTGTGTACAGACCCACCGTGTTCGTCTGGAACGTCAGCTCGCCGGTGGTCGCATCAATCGAGGCGCCGGCTGGTGCGGACAACAGGCTATAGCTGATCACATCCCCTTCGGGATCGATCGCATCGGCGTCGTACCGCAGCACGCTGCCCGGCGCCAGGTCGCCGCTGGGTGGCGTACTGACAAACCGCGGTGCCGAAGCCGGGCTGGCGATGTCGACGAGGAATCGTTGGGTGTCGCTGGCCTGATACGGATCCTTGACCACCACTTCGAACTCGTAGGTGCCGCCTTGTGTGGGTGTCCACGCAATCACACCACTGGCCGACTGGATCGTCGCACCCGCTGGCGCACGGGGCAGACTGAACGTCAGCGTGTCGCCGTCCAGGTCCTGGGCTTCGACGTCGTAGGCAAACGCAGCCAGCGGCTGTGTGCCCTCGGGCGGCAAGCTCGTAATCCGGGGCGCAACGTTGCCTTCGGTCGTGACGGTCAGTTCAAACGTCCACTGATCGAAGGTTTGTGGCGCGCCCGGGTTGAAGCTGGCTGGGCCGGTGCGCAGATCCGTGGCATACACCTGGATCGGGTGACGGCCACTCTGTTGCAGGGTTGGGGTCCAGGACAACACGCCGGTGACCGGATCGATCCCCATGCCGATCGGCGCACCCACGCCCAACTGGTAGAACACGCGGTCACCGACATTGGCGTCGGTCGCCTGGAACGAATAGGTCCAGGTTTGGGCCGGGCGCAGATAAGTCTGTTCGAAACTCGGCGGCAGGCTTTGTTTGACTGGCTTCTTCGTCGGCTCCACCACTACCAGACCAAATCGCTGCTCGTCGCTCAGGCCCGTGCGGTCGGACAAGCGCCAATGCATGAGATTGATGGACGCGAGGTTGTTCTGCGTTGCGCACTCGGTTGCAGCCGATACCACACGCACGAACAGACGCCCGCTGAACGCGGTGATTGGTGCATCCTGCAGCGTCATCGGCAGTTCGGCACCTGGCTTGATGCCCGGCAAACTCAGTGAGGCCAGCACATCGCCATTGGGATGGGTATCCGGGTTTTGCGCACGAATCTCGATGGTTATTGGCGAAGTTACGGCTGCGGTGCCGCGATTGCTGATCACGCCACGAAGCTGGAACCGGTCGTCGGCTGTGCTGATCGTCAAGTCCCCAACGTGCAGGTCGGCCAATTGTGCGGTGCGCGCCCCAAGGGTCGAGCGGATGCGACGATCACTCAGTTGATGTGATCGTGAGCCCGTTTGCCAGTCTCCGCGCCCGGCGCCGAACACAGTCAACTGCCCGCCTCGAATGCTGACGAGACGCAGGCCTTCACCCAGGTCGGCCACGGAGGGCCGCACGCCATCATTCCCGCCGCCGCTCGTCGCGGAGTACCAAGGCATCTGTGACGTGAGATCGCGGATATCCAATGTACTGCCCTGATGGCTCAGCGCTTCCCATTGGCCGTCGGCATTCAGATCGGCCACCACCGCGGTGTGGGCAAACCGGCCAGCACCACGAGGATGGGTGGTCATCTGGCTCCAAGGCGTGCCCGTGTGGGCGTCGAACAGGCGCTGCTCGGCTGGCAGGTAGATGTCTGTTGTGCCATTCGCATCGGCGTCCACCAAAGTCGGCACACTCGCGGTGGTGACCTCGATCGGACCCCACAGCCGCTGGCCGCCATGATCCAGCGCAAACAGTTGGTAAACACTGCCGCGCCGCACGTTGACGATCCACTCGCTGCCAGCGTCGGCGTCCAGCTGCAGGGCCGCATACAGACCCCAAGGCGCAGTCAGACCTGTTGCCGCATCGATGCTGAAGATCAGGCTGCCATCGGCACGACGCACATCGTTGCGGAACGCGATATCGAGACGCCCATCACCGTCGGCATCTGCAATCGCACGTTCGACGATCACGGTCCTTGGGTTCGTCGGTGAAGTCGCAATCGTCGGGAACCGCCATCGCAGGACACCACTGGTATTGAACACGGCCGGGCCCGCCAGGATCTCCAGTTGGCCGTCATTGTCCAGGTCCAGCACTTCGACCGTACTCAATGTGCCGGCATAATCCGTATTGACGTGTGCCTGAACCGCGGATCGGTAGCGCTCGCTGCCATCCAGGTTCAAGGCATGCAAATAACCGAAGGAGTCGATGAACACGATCTCGGGCTTGCGCCCGTCGCCATCGATGTCGGCCACGGCCATTTGGTCGTGATCACCCGGACCAAGGCTTGGATACGTGCGGTCGAACACCGTGGCACCCGTGTCCAGCCGGATCGCGCGGATTTGGTTCGAATTCTTGATCACTGCATCGACACGGTCGCCTTCACCGACGACACCATTGCCATCGGTATCAAACAGCGGCGCCAGGATCGGCTCATCCCAGCCGGTTCCGACCGGCCATCGCGCCAGGACGCGAGTATTGGCCGTTGAAGAAGACGGCGCGACGCGACACGCCGCATCGGTGGTATCGAGTCGCTCGGAAGCGACTTCAGACAAAACGGCAGTGGTCCGAAACAACATCTGGTCGACGTTGGGATGGCGCAGCGCCTGGAAACCGCTCGGTGCGCTGAGTGCCGAGACATAGGCCGAAGATCGTTCACCCGACAAATAAGGGCTCACGTACTCGTAGATCAGACCAGCATCACGCCTGAGGACCGGCGTGCCGGTGAATTGTGGCGCCTGCACGAAGTCGATTTCGAACGCCTGCTCATCGAACAGGCCCTGTGGATCGGCACTGCGTACCCGAACGAGTACGCGCCCCGTGGCCGACTGCGCGTATTGCATCGCGCCGGAAACTGGATCCAAAGTCATCCCCGGCGGGCCTTCGAGTAGTTGATGTGTAACCCCATCGCCATTCGCATCCTCGGCCACCAGCGTGTATTGCCACTGTCCGCCGATCACGCGGATCTGCGGGAAGCTGGTGATGACCGGTGCCACGTTGACGGCGGGCGGAGTCCAACGAATCGAAGCCGAAACCTGAGTCTGCGTGGCGCTGAGGCTGACGGTATCGGTGCCGACACGAACGCCGTCGATGCAGTATCGGCCAGCGCCTGCAGGCGACGCGTACGTCGCAAAATCAAGCGACTGCGTGCCGCGAACCTGGAACCGCACGCGGGCATAAGGCACGCCGTGGTTGTTGGCATCAAGCGCCTGCCAGTCGAGGCACTGTTGCATGCCCACTGGCACATCGCTGTTGGCAGGCGACACCACCAGACGGGCAATGTCTTCGCTCTGGCCAATCGCCAGCCCGCCTTGATGGCCATACGATTCACGGAAATCGTAGCCGTATTGAATCAAGCCAAAAGGCACCGAGGCGCTGGCGCGGTGGGTGCCCAAATTGATCTTCAGGCTAGCGCCCAGCCAATCGGAATTGCCGATCGCACGAAACTCGGATGCGGGTGGCGTGACGCCATTCAGCGTGAATCCCGACAAGCCAGACGACGGAATCAACACATTGACGTAGTGGTCGACGATCTCGGCGGTGGGAGTGCTGAACACGTAGTCGTTGACGAAGGTTTCAACTGGCTGCAACAGCACCATGTTGGGATCGGCGCGACCCAGGTTGTCATCGGTCAGGCTCGTCGAGAACTGCGCAATCATGACCGGGCGATCACTCTCCCAGATCGACGGCTCGGTCACGCGGAGTTCGCAGAATTCACCGGTATCCAGTTCACAGCGCACCACGCCGTTGCGGCTGACCCGCGTCTGCGGCTCGACGGCCAGCACACGGAAGACGTCGCCTTTGCGGCGGGTTGCGTAAGGTGTGGAGACGTAACGCTGGCCCAGCAGATCATCGGGCAACAGCTGTTCGACGAGATGGTTACAGTAGTCCACACCCACCGGGATCTTGGCGCAGGCATTGCCCGAATACGCGGCAATCGGGCGGTCGGATTCAATGCGGGAGCCAATCAGATTGAGATCGGGGCCAGCGGGCCACTGGAAGGTTTGCCCTTGATTCAACGTGACCTCGAACGGCGTACCCGCGGGCCGAACCTGGCCTTGCCAGAGGTACCGTTGTTTCGGCAGGAAGCGCACTCGCGTGTTGTTTTCCACGGCAAGCACACCCACGAATGCAGTGAAGTCGCCGGCCGGGTCGTCACAGTTCTGCCAGCAATCAAACCCCATGGCCGTGTAGCGTTTGCCCAGTGTGCGGGTAGGCAAGGCCAGGTACGAATCGGTGGTGTACAACTTGTAGTTGTATGCGCTGATCGTGATGCGCTGGTTGCTCGTGACATGGATTCCCTGCGCGGTCACCTGGTGCCATTGCCGCTGGAGCAGTGACATCGGCAGTTCGATGCGCTGTGTGGCGCCGGGTGCAATCGTGAAATTCTGGACATGGTTGATGCCCGGCGCTTCGACGCGACCGCTGGCACCTTCGGGTGCCGAGACGAAGAGCCAGAGATTCTCGGCCCCGCCGACCGTCAACATCTTGTTGAACGCCAACCAGAAGTCAGTGCCATAGTGACTATGGTCGACCACACTCACGGCCACTTCCACGGTGAAACTCTGGATGGCTTCGGCTCCTGTAGCGTCCCGCGCGGTGACGCTCACGGCGAACAGGCCCACGGCATCGGCCGGGACGGCCCACTGCAGTTGTCCGGTCGCTGAATCGATCGTCATGCCTGGGGGCGAGTGGGCCAGCGCGTAGGTAACGACGCTGCCTTCCGGATCGCGAGCTACGGCGGTGTACGTGTACGTGGTGGCGGGCGTGCCGATGAGCGCGGGTGTGCTTTCGAAGATCGGCGGTCGGTTCAGGGCTGCCACATGGATCGAGAACGCGAGTTGGTCTTGGCCCCCAGAAGGATCGGTCACGAACAAGACAAAGTTCTGTTCGCCGATTGCAGAGTCAGACGGTGTGTAATGAATCAGGCCAGTGTTGGCATCGATCATGGCGCCCTGAGGTGCTGCGTCCATACGGAACTGCAGCAGATCTTCGTCGGCATCCACTGCGTCGGCATCAAACGTCCAGGCATCTCCTACGCGCGCACGGGGATCCGGTGCATTCGTGAACGTCGGAAGATCATTCACCGACTGCACCACCAGCGTGATCGTTCCAGGCGACGAGGCGATCGCTGCGTCGAGCGCGATGAACTGGAAGGTGTCGGTGCCGTGCCAATTCGGATCAGGTGTGTAACGAAGCGCCTCTCCCTCCCCAGACAAGCTGCCATGTTGTGGCTGTGTCGTGACTTCGAACTGCAGCGTATCGCCGTCCACATCGGCTGCCGCCAGCAGCAGTTCAGCCAATTGATCTTCATTGAGGGTCAGAGTTTGCGATTCAGCCACAGGCACATCATTCACCGGCTGGACCACAATGTCGAAACGCGCTTCAGTGGAAGCACCTTCACTGTCGGTTACCCGCATCATCAGAGTGTCGACGCCGGCGTAGTTGTTGTCTGGCCGGTATTGCCAGGAAGTTCCGGCGCCTGTCCATTGGCCATGAGCAGGGGCTTCGACGATACTGAACGTGAGGACCTGGCTTTCAACGTCGGTGGCCACAAGTTCGACGTCGAGCAATTGGTCTTCGGCCACCTGCAGGGACTGCCCACGAAAAATCGGCGAGTCGTTGATCGGCCGGATGGTGAGGGTCGCAGTGAGTGGGCCCAATGTTGAAACGCCGTCGGACACGGAATACGTGAACGAATCCGTGCCGAAATGGTCCGCTGTGGGCGTGTACGTGAGGCTCGGTGCCGCACCTGTGATCATGCCCCGCGTAGGCTGTGTGAGCACGACAAAGGTCAGTGTGTCGCCATCGATGTCCTCGCCCAGCAAAGTCACCGGAACCGAGCCATCTTCGTCGAGTGTGACGCTTACTTCCGCTGCCGTGGGTGCATCATTGACCGGCGTAACAGTGATCCGGATCGTTGCCGTGTTGGACACGAACTCGGCATCCCGCACTTCAAAGCGCAGACGATCGATACCGTGGAATTGGGCATTCGGGGTATAGGTCAGGTTCGGCGCCAGACCCGACACCTGGCCATGTTCTGGTGCATCGATCAGGCGATACGTCAGTACATCTCCATCGGGATCGTTTGCCTGCAGGACCAAAGCGATGGCGCTGTCTTCGGCCACCGCGATCTCGGCGCTCACGGCGACGGGTGGCTTGTTGGTGGCTGGTCGCGGCTGAACCGTGATCAGCACGCGGACAGGCTCTGACTCGAGTTGCCCATCACTCACGACAAACCACATTTCATCGTTGCCAACAAATCCAGCAGCTGGAGCATAGGTGAATGCCGGAGCGGCACCCGACAGCGTGCCTTGCGTAGGCGACTGCACCACCCGGAACGTCAGGGCATCACCCTGTGAATCCATACCGGAGAGCGTGATGGCGACTGGCTCGTTCTGAACGGTCGTGATGGACTGTGCTTCGCCTGTCGGCGCCGTGTTGGCGCACACCGCGTCACCCATGTAAGTGAAACCCAGCGAACCCTGGCCCGTGAGCCGGTAGTCATTCAGCACGATCCGCGCGACACGCGACATGCGCACATCAAGTTGCGCGCCTTGGCCACGCAGCGCATCAAACACCGGCACATGGATTTCGCGGCCGAGCAAACGATCCATTGCTGCGCGGACTGCCGAAGCATTCTTGTTGCCCGGAGCTCCCGCCACCCAGTCGCCCGGATCCAGTGTGCGGTCAGCAGGCACGCCCGGATGGATGAAGGTTTCCGCATTGCCGGGCAAGGTGAGGCTCGTCGCCAAGGTGTTGGCATCGTTGGCGCCCGCCCAGGTCAGGAAGCTCCAATTGCCAGGTGCGAGGTCTCGCGGAAAACCGCTGACTGATTGACCCACGGACAAGGACTGCAACGTGGCCGATGGCAAGGTGATCGGCATCAACGCGCAAAATGGTGCGAGATCGTTCACTGTGATCGTGTCGGATCGGGTGCCTC
>JBEIPT010000447.1:0-3014 GCA_040376895.1 Lysobacteraceae bacterium
CTGAGGTAATACCGGTCATCGGGCGATCGCGAGGCGCAACTCGTCACGATCACGTCGGTGTTGCCTTCGATGACTTCCAGCAGATCGTGGCAACCTTCGTACAGAAGTGAGCCACTCAGATTGCTGGGGCGCAGCGTTTGTTGCCACGTTGCACCGCCATCCCGGCTGCGCCAGACACCGGTGTTGGTGGCCGCGTACAGACGATTCACGTCGTGCCGCGAAATCAGCAAGTCGGCCACATAACGGAAGTTGTCGTTGACGGTGGCGGTCAACGGCACCAGCGTGCGGCCGCCATCACGACTTCGATAGATACCTTGCCCCCACATCGCCGCATAGGGCTGGGCACTGTTCCGGTACAACTCGCCGGTGCCGACGTAGAGCGTGTCGGGCGCACGTGCATCGATGGCGATCGAACCGATGTTGATGTTGCCGCCGTCATCGTTCAGGGACTGCCAGGATTGCCCACCGTTCAGCGATTCCCACAGGCCACCGGATACGCCACCAACGATCATCCTGTTGGCATTTCGCGGATCGAATACCATGGCACGCATGCGGCCGGCCACGTTGGTCGGGCCGAGCGACTGCCAACGTGCGGCCGCTTTTTCGTTCGCACCATCACGGACCTCGCGACCCAGTACCGTGCTGTATCGGGGCATTCGCTGCACGTGTTGGCCAGCGCGTTCGTAGTCGGCCATCGACAGTTGTGTGGCGCCGGGTGCCAAGCGTCGCTGCAGCTGGAATTCAGCCCATTCACGGGACGCGGTCTGTCGTGCCTGGCGGTCGGGATCCTTCAGCGAAGACTGCGGCTGCGTCGGATTGCCCAACAAGCCAATACTGCACAGGATGGCAAACGCACTGGCGATCCCGAGATACTCGGGCCATACCGAAGATGAGGCTGATCCGTGCATGGTCACTCCGCGCCAAAAGGAAAAGGCGCAGTCATGCTGCGCCTTTTCAGAGTGCCAAAACAGTGACGATAGGCATAGGCCGAATTTGGCCGATGTAGGGGCGGCTGTCAGCCGCCGAGCGGTCGGACCTGCCCGCCGCGTGGATCGATCTTCACATCGAGCCCGACCTTGTAGACTTGAACTGCCTCGAGTTTGCTCGCGTCCTTGGCAATGCCGTACTGGTCGTAATTGCCCTTCTGGCTGTTCGTGATCAGGAAATAATCCGAGCCGACCGCCACACCCTGCGTCGGGGCACTGAATTCCGGTTGGGCTGCGGCGAGTGGCACTGCTTGTGTCACGGCAGCGCCGTCATCACGCAAAGTCAGGCGCATTACACGTGCTGGCGGAAAGGCGTTCTGCACGATCACCAGGTGGCCGTTCCACTCGGTCATGCTCTCGATGCCCATCAACGTCAGGTTCTTCGACGGCGCCAGCGGGAAGGCTTTCTGATCGGACAAGCGGATGCCGAAGATGCCCAGGTCGTAATCGGAGAAATACAGCACCTCACCGTTGCCACTGAATGCCAGCGAGCGAACGCTCGACAGGCGCGGATTGGCGACGAACAGTTTCAGCGTGTTGCCTTCGACCCGATAGATCCGGCGCGCCGCATCGTCGGCGGCGAACACGTCGCCCTTGCTGCTCACCGCGATGGCGCTGAGGATGTATGGGCGTTCATTGGTCGGCAACAGGAACTTCGCCAACAACTTGCCGGAGGTCAGGTCGAACTTGAACACGCCCGCACTGCCGAAGTCGGTTTCGGCAATCTGGGTGAAGTGGGGCAGGCCGGTGCTGGCCACCCACAAGGTGTTTCGCGCCACGTCGATCGCCAGATCGGTCACCGACCACAGCCCGTTCTTGGCATCGGCAGTGATGAAGGGTTCACTTTTGCCCGTGGCGTCCACCAGGCTGATGCTGCCGTCACGGACGGAGCCCACCAGGAATTTCTGGCGCTTGCTGTCGTAGCCGATCGACTCGAACAGATGGTCGCCGGCAGGGAGCTTGAACGCGACCTTGCCGTCGCCGTAGGGCATGCGGTTGGCTTCGAGGTTCTTCAGAATGTATTCGTAGACCGGGGTGGTCTTGACCTTGTCGAACCGCGGATCCTGCGAAGGGTCGTAGGCGTAACCCTGGACCTGCAGGTTGATCAGGGCGTCGTAGGTCTTGCGCTTTTCGTCCTGCAGCGCATACGTGGCAGCCAGTTCGTACTTGATGTTGCCGGCATTGGGCTGCAGCTGCACGATGCGCTCGTAGATGTCCTGCAGATTGCGCCATTCCGAAGCCGATTCGAACTTGCGCGCGGCGGCCAGCAACTGGTTCATGTCGGACACCCCGGCGATTTTCCGGGCCAGTTCCGTTTGCTGCGGCGGGGTATTGCGACTCCGCATCTGTTCCGGGGTCAGGGCTTGAGCATTCAGCAGGCCGGTGGCCAGGGACAGGAGCAGCGCTCCGCAGCGGTAAATAGGATTCATCGTGGGGTTCCGGTTCGTCGAAGCAGGCTTGGACAAGAAACGCCGGCCGAAGTTTCCGGTCAGGCGAGCAGTCCACTACCATGGGTGAAAAGGAGCCGGACACAATGACTGAAACCGTCACGCTTTACAATGGGAAATGGCTCAGTATCAAGGCCCGCAAGGGCTGGGAGTTCGCCGAACGGGTCAATCCGCGGGGCGCCGTCATCGTGGTCGCCATCACCGACGCCCGGGAACTCTTGTTTGTCGAGCAATACCGTCCGCCGATCCTGGCGACCACGCTGGAAATGCCTGCAGGTTTGATCGGTGATCTCGCCGGTGCCGAGGATGAGGACATTCTCGAAAGTGCGCGCCGCGAACTCGAAGAAGAAACCGGTTATCAGGCCGCGCGACTCGACTACATCATGGGTGGCCCGGTATCCGCTGGCATGAGCACCGAATACGCGCACTTCGTCCGTGCCACCGGCCTGGTCCGTGTCGGTGCCGGTGGTGGCGACGAATCCGAAAACATCGTCGTTCACCACGTGCCCTTGGCCCATGCCGCAGCATGGCTGATGGAGAAACAGGCGCAGGGTTATCCGATGGACCCGAAAATCTGGGC
>JBEIPT010000349.1:0-4107 GCA_040376895.1 Lysobacteraceae bacterium
CGGCCGAGTCGGTGGACACGGCACAGCGCCCCACCGCCCAACGCAAGGTCGAATTGCGCGTGACCATGCGACGCGAGCAGGAGCAGGACGTGGTGGAATTCTCCGACGGCTTCGACTACCTGCGCGACAACATGGCGCTGTCGAAGGATGATCGCTTCCAGCGCAAGCCGTTCTACGCGATCGTCGACGAAATCGACTCGATCCTCATCGATGAGGCGCGTACGCCGCTGATCATCTCCGGTCCGGCCGATGAATCGCCGCAGCTCTACGTCCGCATCAACAAGATGAGTCCCCGGCTCACTCGCCAATCCGGCGAAGAAAGCGAAGGCGACTTCTTTGTCGACGAAAAGCAGAAGCAGGTCCACCTGTCCGAATCCGGCATGGAGCGCGCCGAGCAACTGCTGCGCCAGGACGGCATCATCGCCGACGACGAAAGCCTGTACGACCCGAAACACCTGGCGGTCGTGCATCACCTGAACGCCGGGCTGCGTGCGCACATGCTGTATCAGCGCGACGTCGACTACATCGTTCGTGACGGCGAAGTCATCATCGTCGACGAGTTCACTGGTCGAACGCTGGCTGGCCGACGCTGGTCGGATGGCCTGCACCAGGCGGTCGAAGCGAAGGAAGGTGTGCCGGTGCAGCGTGAAAACCACACGCTGGCGTCCATCACGTTCCAGAACTATTTCCGGCTGTACAAGAAGCTGTCCGGCATGACCGGCACGGCCGACACCGAAGCCTACGAATTCCAGAGCATCTACAACCTCGAAGTCGTGGTGATTCCGACCCACCGTCCGATGGTCCGCAAGGATCAGGCCGACCTCGTGTTCCTCAAGGCCAAAGCCAAGTGGAAGGCGATCGAGCAGGCGGTCACCGAGAGCCACCAGCGCAAGCAGCCGGTGCTCGTCGGTACGACGTCGATCGAAAATTCGGAAATGCTGTCGCGCATGCTCACCGAATCGAAGATTCCGCACGAAGTGCTGAACGCCAAGCAGCATGAGCGCGAAGCGCACATTGTTGCGCAGGCCGGTCGACCGGGCGCCGTGACGATCGCCACGAACATGGCCGGTCGCGGTACCGACATCGTGCTCGGTGGCAACCTCGATGCAGAACTGTCGGCACTGCCGCCGGAAACGACCGACGCGGAACGCGCCAAGGTCAAGGCTGATTGGCAGAAGCGCCACGATGAAGTGATCGCTGCCGGCGGTTTGCTGATCATCGGCACCGAACGCCACGAATCGCGTCGTATCGACAACCAGTTGCGTGGCCGCTCGGGCCGCCAGGGTGATCCAGGCGCCAGCCGTTTCTACCTGTCACTCGAAGACAATCTGATGCGCATCTTCGCTCCCGACTGGGTCTCGAAGTGGATGCAGATCTTCGGCATGAAAGAAGACGACGTGCTTGAAGATCGTCTGGTGTCGCGCCAGATCGAAAAGGCGCAGCGCAAGGTCGAAGCGCATAACTTCGATATGCGCAAACACCTGCTCGAATACGACGACGTCGCCAACGACCAGCGCAAGGTCATCTACCAGCAGCGCAATGAATTGCTCGAGCCGGACGATATCCAGGACACCGTGAAGACCATTCGCCACGATGTGGTCGAAGGCATTTGCCGTCGCCACGTGCCGGAAGAAAGCCTGGTCGAGCAGTGGGATCTCGATGCCCTCGAAAAAGCCATGGCGACCGAACTCGGCCTCACCGTCGAAGCGAAGAAGCACCTCGCCGAGCGTGAAGAGATCTCCGATGCCGATCTGGTGGGCAAGGTCCACGACGACGTCGACCGGTTCTTCCGCGAGAAGGAAGCGGTCATGGGCTCGGAGTTCATGCGCGCGGTCGAAAAACACTTCCTGCTGCGCGTGCTCGACACCCAGTGGCGTGACCATCTGGCCAACATGGATTACCTGCGCCAGGGTATCCATCTGCGTGGTTATGCACAGAAGCAGCCGAAGCAGGAATACAAGCGCGAAGCATTCGAATTGTTCGGGCAGATGCTCGAGCGCGTGAAGACCGAAACCACCTCCATCCTGACGCGCGTGCGCATGCAGGAAGAGAGTGAAGTCGAACGTCTGGAGCAGGACGAGCAAGCGAAGCGTGCGCGCACGCCGATGCAGTTCCAGCATCCGGATATGGGTGGTTACGGCGCCGACGAAGAAGCCGAACAGGTCCTTGCGATGGAAGCCGAGAATCTGCCACGTGTCGGCCGAAACGATCCTTGCCCCTGCGGTTCCGGTCGCAAGTACAAGCAGTGCCACGGTCGCCTGGCCTGAGTCTCGTTTGACGACGCCTGCCGAGCCCCTGCAGGTCGTCGCCGGTGTGATCGGCGACGACCGCGGCCAGGTGCTCATTGCGCAGCGTCCGCGCCACAAGCATCATGGCGGTTTGTGGGAATTTCCCGGCGGCAAGCAGGAGCCCGGTGAACCGCCCCACGAGGCGCTCGTGCGCGAACTGCAAGAAGAGCTTGGTGTGCAGGTCCTCAGGTCGGTCCCGTTTTGCCTGATCCGGGAGCCGCGCCCCGATCGGTCATTGGCCTTGGCAACGCGCCGAGTGCTCGCCTATGGCGGCGTGCCGAATGCGCTGGAACACGAAGCCATCGCCTGGGTGTTGCCGCAGAAACTCCACGAATACGACCTGGCGCCAGCCGACCGTCGGATTGCCTCTGCCTTGGCGTGGCCGACACACCTGGCGATTTCACCCGGGCCTGAATCGTTTGCGCCCGGTGAATGGCCTGCGTTGATTGACCGATCGATCGAACGAGGCGCCGGACGCATTCATTTGCGCGGCGGGGAAGGGCGATGGTCTGACCATCTTGGCCTCGCTGAAATGATCGCGAATCAGGTACGTGAGGCACGGATACCGTTGGCGGTTCACGATGACCTCGGTCTCGCTGCGCGTCTGAGTGCAGAGGTTCTGCACCTGTCCGAACGTGCCGCCCAATCGATCACGGCCGAACTTGCTCGGCAGGCTGCGCCGATCGTCGGTTTGTCGGTCCATGCGGACACCGATCCGGATCGGCTTCGCGCCTTGGCCCCCGACTACCTGCTGATCGGCAACGTCAAGGTGACCCAGAGTCATCCCGGTCGCGCCGGATTGGGATGGTCCGGATACCGTGCCATCGCCGATCACTTCGACGCGCCTGCTTATGCCATCGGCGGATTGGGTTCGATCGACGGGATTGATGCATTCGAACATGGCGCGCTCGGTGTCGCTTCGATCTCGGCGTTCTTTGGCTGAACCGGCTGGGTCAAGGCCGGCACTCGATTACCCGGGTATTGCGGGAATCCGTGACTGTAACCTGCGCCGCTCGACGATCAGCTAATCTGGGGGCGCCAACGCCGCAAAGGGTGAAAGGATCATGAAGAAGAAGCCTGTGAAGACTGAATCGGCTGCCGATGGCAGCGCGAAAAAAACTGCTCGCAAAGCACCTGCGAAATCAAAGCCGGCCGCCAAGACCAAGGTGAGCAAGTCAAAAGCGGAGCCGATCAAGGAAAAGCGGATTCGTGGCAGTTTCTCGATGCCGGCCGCCGACTACGCGCTGATCGCCGAGTTGAAAGCCATTTCGAAATCGAGCGGACGCGCGGTCAAGAAGAATGAACTGCTTCGTGCCGGTCTGCATGCCTTGATTGCGATGACCGATCAGGCGCTTCAGACGGCACTGTCAGCATTGAAGCCGCGGGAAAAGAGCTCAACCAAAAAGGCAAAATGACGCATTGCTCTCAGAGCGTCGCTCGTTTTTCCGCGGAAGGGGCAATCCGACCATTGCCCGCCATTCTGGAAGTACTTTCGCGACGAGTGGATCCCTGCTTTCGCAGGGATGACGGGAAGTGGGTCGTTGGCTGGTGTGCAAAGGTCCCCGGCGGCACTGCGTCGACCTTGGTTGCGTGATTCGGCGCCTCGTCGTTCGCGCGAAAGCGGGAATCTCAAAGCTGATGGCACACACATCTACCGTCATTCCCGCGAAAGCGGGAATCTGAAAGCTGATGGCACCCATCTTTACCGTCATTCCCGCGAAAGCGGGAATCCGAAAGCTGATGGAACAAACTCTTACCGTCAGTCCCGCGAAAGCGGGAATCTGAAAGCTGATGGCACCCATCTTTACCGTCATTCCCG
>JBEIPT010000375.1:0-3895 GCA_040376895.1 Lysobacteraceae bacterium
CGTCATCCCCGCGGACAGCCCTCCAACCTCCAACCGTCGTTCCCGCGGACAGCCCTCCAACCTCCAACCGTCATCCCCGCGGACAGCCCTCCAACCTCCAACCGTCATTCCCGCGCAAGCGGGAATCCACTCGTTGCGACCCGGTTTGGGTTGTGTGGCACCCGAGTGGTTTCCCGCTTGCGCGGGAATGACGGACTCTTGGTGTGCGGCACAAGCTTTTGGAGCCCCGTTTCGCCGGCCCCTCTGCGCGTCATCCACCGAGGGTTCGGTTCGGGGAGGGTTGGGAGGTGGTTAGGCGAGCACTTCGCCCTGCGAAGGACAAGGCGCGGCGCTTCAATTCACCAAATCGGAACAGGTCGCCAGAGCCGCGCCGGCATTTCGTGCCAGCCAGGAGGTGAAACATCAAGGACCTCGGAGTATCGAATTCACTGGGCAGAGATTCCCCAAATGACAAGGCCCGCGCCGTTTCCGGTCGCGGGCCTCGCAGTCACGCATCAAGCGGCCTGGTCGCCGCGAGAACATTCGATCATTCAAACCCGTTTGCGAACAACACGTTTGAAGTCGCCACTTGCCAACCAATATCCCGGAACAAGGGAATACTCAGATCCACATCATCAAACAGGTTGTTGTTGATCGAAGGCTCCATCAACAGGTTCGGGAACGCATCCACAGTGAAGTGGGACACCGAAGACCCAGGTTGAACCGGGTTCGGCGCATTCATCCGAACGTGGCGCGTGAATGGCGCGACTGCCAGTGCCTGGGTTCCGGCAAGCGTGGCACCAAAGATCAGGCCACCGGTCACCGTGGTGACACCCTGAGCACGGATATTGTTGCCCAGCGCCTGCGTGATGCCAAACGACGGAATGGTTATCGTCGGATCGCTGCCGCCCATGCCCGGCAGTCCGGTGGTGTTGTTGTCGACCAACGCTGCGACAGCGCCAGCATTTTGGGCGTTCTTGACCTTGACCGTGAAGTTGCAGTTGCCGCGGACGAGCAAGGCAATCTTGCCGGCGATGGCCGCTCCATTGGTCAGCGGCTCACAACCATCCAATGCAGTGACGCCTCCGGTATCGACACTCGCGACGATTTCACCGGAAAACCCGGCTTGGGGAGGCAAGGGTCCAAAAGCTGCTGCCTGGGCATTTTCCGTCGTTGCGATCCCAACCGGCGCGGTGATCTGGATCTGTGGCTGTCCACGCAGGAAATCCGGCAATGCCGCTGTCGTGATCGGACCCGTCCAGATGAGGTTCGGGTCGGAAATCGCCGACGCCTGCCGGGTGGCGTTGGATGCCATCGCAGACCATGTTGTTCCGGTCACTGCGTCGGTCAGAAAGTTGTCCCAGATGGCGAAGACACCAGTGTTCGGGGCACCTGTCGACGAATTGGTGAAAGTCTGGAATCCAAGACCATGCGCCAACTCGTGGAAAACCACCGGCAACAGCGGTGTTCGGTTTGCCGGCGACGGATCCGTTTCCGACAGCGTGTAATACCAACCCGCGTTGCCCGTGAGACAGACTCCGTTGTCGAGATCGATGTTGTATTGCGACGTGATTTCGGCGGTGGCGCCATTCACGTCGGTACCGGCGATCTGGTTGGCCAATGCCGGCGGATACCAACGATTGGCAACGGGAGCATTGACGAAATTCTGGTGAACGGTGGTCGCACCGGCAGAACCCAACACTGCGCTGGTGCCATTACATGTGAGCGGATTGAATCCCGCATTCACGCGGATTTCGATGTTTCCCTCCAGCAAAGCGCCCCACTGATTTGCGGCTTGCTGCAGAACGGCCAGGCGCTGCGCGCCGAGTGTCGTGGCCGGGTTGCTGGGCAGGGCCGCAACCGGTGTGGTGTCGTTCAGACCTTCGCCTGCACCATCGGTGTTGACGATCGTAATGGTTACTGCCGAGGCCGGCAGGCTTGCTGCGGCGAGCAGGAAAGCGGCAAGAAATTTATTGTTCATGGCTGCTCCTCAGCGCTCGTCCACGGTGTTTTTCGGTTCGGGCACGGCAATGCCATGTTCGGCCACATCGTGAGCGGTCGTGCAGCCCTGATGGACGTCGCCATTGGCATCCACCGCCGCAGTGGACGTCATCTGGAAACGACCCTGCAGGTCGATCATCTGTGAGCCGTCGGGCATGTTGATGACGTGCAGTCCCTCATCGTCCTGACGGAACGCTTCGCGATCGGCAGCGTTGAGCGTTTGTTCCGGCGCATTCAATTCGATTGTTTCACTGCCGCGGACAGCAGCCCTGTCCGAAGCGTTGGACTGCGGTTCGGCGGAGTTCGCCAGCATCGGCAACGCAGTACCGACAAACAGCATGGCAACAAGGTTTTTGGAACGGCCCATGGAGTCCTCCGGTGAGTGGGTGATGGCGATGCTACTGCCAGCCGGCGCCAAGCGCATGTGAGCTTTTCAGTTCCCGATAAATCAAACACTTGCATAGCCTCGGTGGACGCCGGCCTCCCCAAGTGACTTCCGGCAGGTCGGAAAAGTGACTTCGTGCACCTCGCTCGCCCGGCCAACTGCAAGCAACCTCTCTCTACCCGCAAGCGATTTTGCGTCGACCAGGAGACCACCATGTACGACACCGTCAAATATGCCCATGCGATCATCGGCGCCGTTGCATTGACCACCTTCTGGAGTGCGGGCCTTGCACGCAAGGGCAGCATTCTTCATCGATGGGTGGGACGCACATACTTGATTGCGATGAGCGGCATCATCGTCAGTGGCCTCGTCATGGCCGTCATGGCCCTGTCGACCGGTCGCACCGTGATCGGCTCGTTTCTGGTGTATCTGCTGCTGATCACCGCTACGGCAATGTGGCTGTCCTGGCGCGCCATCCGCGACAAACAGAACTTCGCAGCGTTTACGGGACCCGTGTTCCGGACGCTGATGGTCCTGAATGGCCTTGTCGGCATCGCCATCCTGATTCTCGGCCTGTCCGTGGACAGCATTCTGCTTGCCGGGTTCTCCGCAGTTGGTCTGATCTCTGCGTGGACCATGTACGGCACGATTCGGAATGGCCCTCAGCACTCGCTCTGGTGGCGCCAGGCCCATATGGACGCGATGATCGGCAACGCGGTCGCCACCCACATCGCATTCCTCAGCATCGGCCTGCCCAAACTTCTGCCGATGCTGAGTGGCCCTGCACTGCAGAACCTCGCCTGGTTCGGTCCTCTCGCAATTTCCTGGGTGGCTCGCTACTTCCTGCGCAAGCGCTTCCCGGATGGCCGCCCGATTCAACGATCGACGACTGCGCCAGCCGCAACCGCGTCTGCCTGAACCGCTCCGCACGCACCGATCCGATGCCCCAAAAACAAACCCCGCCGAGGCGGGGTTTGTTGTTTCCAAGGATCGAACGCAGCGATCAGATCGAGTAGTACATCTGGTACTCGAGCGGATGTGTGGCGGCACGGAACTTGGTGACTTCCTGCATCTTCAGCTCGATGTAGCCGTCGATCATGTCGTCGGTCATCACACCACCGGCCTTGAGGAACTCACGATCCTTGTCGAGCGCTTCGAGGGCCTGGTCGAGCGAATGGCAAACCGTCGGGATGTTCTTTGCTTCTTCCGGCGGCAGGTCGTACAGATCCTTGTCCATCGGTGCACCCGGGTCGATCTTGTTGCGGATGCCGTCCAGGCCCGCCATCAACAGCGCGGTGAACGTGAGGTAGCCGGAGTTGACCGGATCCGGGAAACGGATCTCGATGCGACGGGCCTTCGGGCTCGACACCCACGGAATGCGGCAGGACGCCGAACGGTTGCGTGCCGAATAGGCGAGCATGACCGGCGCTTCATAACCCGGCACCAGACGCTTGTAGCTGTTCGTGGTGGGGTTGGTGATGGCGTTCAGTGCCTTTGCATGCTTGATGATGCCGCCGATGTAGTAGAGGC
>JBEIPT010000400.1:0-3602 GCA_040376895.1 Lysobacteraceae bacterium
ATTCTGTCCAGGACGATCAGCAACTCATCAAGATTCGAATCGGACATGTCCGGCGCTGTCGGCAACTCAGCGCTTGCCATTACCTGCTGGCGGAACGGCGCCGATGTCGCGTAAAGATCATTCATGCGGTTGGCCTGCCATTGCATCCAGCCGCTATGCAGCAGGAACAGTCCAAGTGCCACGCTGATTCCAACGTAAGTCTTCCCGGAACCAGTCAATCGCCCGCCGCTCCGCAAGGTCCATCCGAACCTGGCAACGGTTGGTTCCCGCCACAGATCTCTGAGTGTCAGCGCCAGATAGGCAATGACGACTGCCGCTCCCAAAGCCATCAGGAATGGCACCAGTCCATAAAGACCACGCAGCACCAGGAACACGGCCGCTACCATCGCAGCCAGCAGCAATTCCTCGCGCCAGCTGAAGGCCGGCCTTCGAGGTGGAGTGGCTTTTTCGACTCTTGGTTGAATCGTCAGGGGAATCGCGCCAAAGCCGAAATACAAAGCGTTCGTAGGGCAGACGCTGACGCAGTCCTGACACTTCATGCAGCCCGGCGAAACAACCATGCCGTAGTCCCTGACCTCCTCATGAACGCGCACGTTCGAGCTGCAAACGGCCGTACAGTGGCCACACTGCATGCAGGCATCGGTCACCCGGATTCGCATGGGCGCTACGCGGTCGACGGCTGCGAATGCGGCGCCATAAGGACAGGCGTATGTACAAAAACCTTTGGCGCCCAGGAAATAGACCGTGGCAAAACCGCAAATCGCGAACGTCAGTGCGCCGATCACCCATCCCGGAAAAGTCGCCCAGAAATGGCTGGTGGTCATCTCGACATGTCGAACTTCCAATGAATCGCCGATCCACAGGCGATAGACCACAGGCCAGAGGAACATATAGAAGAACGCCAGCGATGGGATCCACATCAGCACGCGCGATCGCAGCGGGCGGGGCCGAATGCCGAGTTTCAGCATCCAATGCCGGCACAGATCCTGAAGTGCCAGAAGGTGGCAACCCCAGCCACAGAACCAGCGACCGAAAATTGCCGTCAACAGAATCATGGCGGCAAAAAAAATCAACCCGGCATTCACAACCGATGCGCGCGAGAAAGCACTGGCTTCGGAAGGTTCGACCGGCGTGATCGTGGTCCCCGTCATCAACCAATGGGCAATATGCAAGCCCATTGCAACATGCACAAGGATCAGCACCAGTGCGCGCCAGCGTCCCATCGTGGACTTTCGAACGGACTTCGGCGCCTTTGCGGCCACGTCGTTGGTCAGCACGACAGGAATCACGTTGGGCGCCTTTTTTCCGGTTTTTGATGCCATGTATCGACGCTCTTCACGAAATGGGGACGTTTGTGCATGCGCGGCAAGCGGCCGCTCAGCCGCCTAAGCGACTTGTCAGGGCATTGATCCTCCGCGATCATTGCCGAGATGTGTTGCACGGAAGGCGGCCAACGCCGAAAAAGGATACCGGGAGACGGTGCCGACTTCCCCACAAATTTAATCCGGAAGTTGCCCATGCGTGTTCTGACGTTGCCGTGCTTGCTACTGTTGCTCCTGATCGGGATGGCCGCTCGTGCCGGTGGCCCCGGCGACTTCACACCCCACGGTACTCAACCCGGACTGACACATCCAATCGACGCTGCACAGGAATGCCAAGGGTGTCATTGGTCGTATCAGGCCTCCCCCGGTTCAGCGTTCTTGCCCTTTGACACTTGGGGTGGCTCGATGATGGCGCATGCCGGTCGCGATCCACTGTTCTGGGCAGCACTGGATGTCGCGAACAACGACATTCCCGGCGTTGGCGAATGGTGCTTGCGATGTCATGCGCCGCAAGCCTGGTATGCCGGGCGCGTCAAGGGTGTCACAGGCGGCGCGCAAGGTTGCGCGCTGACCGGCGAGTACAACGCCCAGGACGAATTCGCGAACGATTTCGGTGGCGTGACGTGCCATCTCTGCCATCGCCAAGTCGCGTCAACGTCGCCACTGCCAGCGCCGGCAAGACACGACAGTGGCAACCTTCAGCTCGACGACAGCAATACCTGCGGCGAATTCAGTGGCCCCTGTCGATACGGCCCCTATAAATACCCGGAAGAAGGAATCAATGCGCCACCGCATCCTCACGCTTATTCTGCGTTCGTGAAACAAGGTGAGTTCTGCGGTTCGTGCCACGACGTGACCAGCCCGATTGTGGATGGTGCCGCCGCCAAAACACTGATCTACAACAACGGCACCAACTCGGGGATTCCATTCCCGATCGAACGGACCTTCAGTGAATGGAAGGCCAGTTCATTCGGCGACGTGCTGTTCAGCGATGGGTTTGCGGATCGGGAACCGGGATCGGATGAAGCCCGCTTTGGTATCACTTGCCAGTCGTGTCACATGCCGAAATCAACGTCACCAAGTGCCTACGCCTGCATTCAGAACGATCAGGGTTCACGCGCCGGTAACCTTCCCATGCACGAATTCGTCGGCGCAAACGTCTGGGTGATGACGGTCGTGAAGAACCTGTACGGCACTGCGCTCGATCGTGTTGCCGATCTTGATCAAAGCATCAATCGTGCCCTCAACATGCTGCAGAACCGCTCCGCAACCATGGCAGTGAGCCTGGAGCCATTCGGCGGCGCAGGGCAGAACCTGACCGCGCGTGTGCGCGTGACGAACCTGTCCGGCCACAAGCTGCCGACCGGGTACAGCGAGGGCCGGCGGATGTGGCTGAACGTGCAGGCACGTGATGCGAACGGCGCATTGATCTTCGAGAGTGCGGCCTATGACGCCGGCACTGCCGTGCTGACGGAAGATGCGCAGGCGAAGGTATACGAGGTGCAGCAGGGGATGTGGAACAGTACGACGAGCACCTGCGACATCAAGGATTCGATGGACCGCAAGGAGTTCCACTTCGTGCTAAACAACTGCATCGCCAAGGACAACCGCATTCCGCCGCTTGGCTTCACGGGTGCTCTGGATCCGGAGATCCGGCCGGTGAACTACGTGTATCCCGAAACCTCGCCGGGCTCGGGTGTGCTCGTGAACTACGACGACACGACGTACACGATTCCGGTGCCCAACGGCACCCCGCTGCCGGTCAGCGTGCGGGCGCGGTTGCAGCACCAGGTCGCGAGCAAGGAGTACATCGAGTTCCTGAGTCGCGAGGCGACGACCCACAACTTCCCGAGCGAGAACACGATGTGTGCGCCGAGGGAGTTGAGCTCCGGACCGCGCACTCAGACCCGCGCGGCGTTCATGGTCGACCAGTGGAATGTCACGAACAAGTCGCCGCCGGTGGTGATGGAAGATGTGACGGCGACGACTGGGGCTCGTTGAGACTGCATCGCCCCAAAAAAACCTGTGGGAGCCTCAGGAGATAACTGCCGCCAAACCAGAATCTGTGGGAGCGACTTCAGCCGCGATGCGACGATGTTTGAGCTTTGAAAGCCCTCCCCGATGTTCGGGGAGGGTTGGGAGGGGTTTAGGCAAACACTTCGCCCTTGTGCTTCGCGGAGCAAAGCACAAGGAGCGGTGGTCTCTACCGATCGATGTGCTTTTTTGCATCGACCGGTTGAGACCGCCGCGGCTTCAGCCGCGATGCCTCGAACCTAGTCG
>JBEIPT010000460.1:0-2896 GCA_040376895.1 Lysobacteraceae bacterium
CAGAGGCAAGCAAGGGATTGCCGCGTCGCTGCGCTCCTCGCAATGACAAATCATTTAGTGACCCGCCGTACTCAACCCGCCGGATCCCTCGTCGACGCCGGCGCCAACGACCGCAACAGTACCGATGCCTGCGTGCGATTGCGCACACCGAGTTTCTGGAAGATCAGCGACAGGTGCGCCTTGATCGTGCGTTCCTGAATACCCAACTTATCCGCGATCTGCTTGTTGAGCTTGCCATCGGCGACCATGCTGAGTACCCGGAATTGTTGCGGGGTCAGGCCGGCCAGGCGCTCGGCCATTCGTTCGTCGGCACTGGGCTCGGGCAGCTGGTCGAGGCTGATTCGAATATCGTCGGGAAGGTATGACTCGCACGCGAGAATCACGCCCAGTGCGTGACCCAGCTCATCGAGGCTAGCCCGCTTTGGAATGTAGCCCGCGGCACCGAGCGATAAAGCACTCCGGATCATCGCCGGGTCCTCGCTCGCGGAGATCATGACCACCGCCACGGCCGGAAACTCGGCGCGGATCGATGCCAGACCCATCAAGCCCTGACTATCCGGCAAATGCAAGTCCAGCAACAACAGATCCAGTTCCGGTTCGCGATCGAGTGTGGCACGTGCCGACGCCAACGATTCTGCTTCAAGGAGCGCCGCATCCGGCGCAATCGCCTTCAGCGCCTGCTTCAGCGCCATCCGGAACAAGGGGTGATCGTCGGCAATCAGGATCCGGGTCATTGAGCGGTCCAGGCACCATCCACGGGCAGGGCAGCCCCGGTCAGATTGTGCGCCTCCGGACGGCACAGGAACAACACGAGTGCAGCGATGTCTTCGGGCAGGCTCATGCGCAGGCTCGGCTGCTTTTCCGACAGCAGCGCGCGCACACCGGCATCACGATCACCACCGTTTGCCGCCGCACGAGCGTCGATCTGAGGTTGGATCAGCGGCGTTTCGACCCATCCCGGGCAGACACAATTGGCGGTGACACCACCGGTCTTGCGTGAGCCGGCGCTGGCATATTCAAGCGCCGCAACTTTCGTCAGGCCAAGCAAACCATGTTTCGCGGCGACATAGGGCGCCTTGTTCACCGACGCCACCAAGCCGTGAACCGAAGCGATGTTGATCACGCGGCCATAACCCCGTTGTGCCATACCCGGCATGGCCAGACGCATCGTGTGAAACACGGCACTCAGGTTGATCGCCATGATCCGGTTCCACATCGTCGACGGCATCTCGGCCAATGCGGCGGTGTGTTGGATGCCGGCATTGTTGACGAGAATGTCGAGTGCCCCACACTGCGCCATCATGCCGTCGATGGCGCTGGCATCCGACAAATCGCCGGCGACAAAATGCGCCGGACCAATCAGGCGCAGTTCACGTTCCAGGAGGTCCTGTTCGGTGGCGTCGACGAGTCCGTGCACAAACACTTCGGCGCCCGCCTCGAGCAGGGTGCGGGCGATCGCCAGGCCGATTCCGGAGGTGGAGCCGGTGACCAGCGCACGCTGGCCGTATAAAAGGGGCCGATCCATGCGGGCAGTTTCCTTCGCAACAGTAGCGGACAAGGCTAGCATCGGCGGTGCTCGGGCCGACTTGGACCTAGGTCCAATGGTCGGCGCTTGACCGCCAAGGTACAGCTGACAGTGGGAAATCAGAATGAGGAGTGGTCATGACGTCACGATTGAACCGGCACGTCCAAGAACGTGCAGGCCACTTGCTGCTTTGTATCGCGTCGACGGCCGTGCTGGGGGGCTGCGCACAGGCCCCTCGAATCACGGAGCAGCCGGTGGCTGAGCGCCCGCAAGTCTTGATGACACGACACGAAGGCAAAGACGACCTGCTGACGGCCGGACTCGGTCGTGCCGGATTGATGGGCACACCGCCCGCCCTCGTCAATCCCGAAGCGCCTACGGCGACCGAACTGCGCCGTCGCGCGATCTATACGAACTGGCGCGGGATCGTGGATCTGGTGGGTTCGGTGGGCGAGCTTCCCGCTGTCCCGGGGCGTGAATATTCATCGTGGCGCCGGGTCGGAGATGCGCGTTATCCACATCGGGTGCTACTGCAGATTCCGGATCAATTCGACGTGTCGAAGCCCTGCCTGGTGGTGACCGCGTCGTCGGGATCCCGTGGCATCTACGGCGCAATCGGATCGGCCGGACACTATGCGCTCAGCCGAGGGTGTGCCGTGGCCTATACCGACAAGGGCGCAGGCACTGATTGGTTCGATCCGGCGAGCGGCGAGGGGTATGCGCTCGATGGCCAACTGGTCGCCACGGATCGGGCAGAGCTCTTTGCCACCTCCACAGATGCCGCGCCGTTTGTGGCCTTCAAACACGCCCACTCACAGGACAACCCCGAAGCGGATTGGGGCGACCACGTCTTGCAGGCCGCCGAGTTCGGTCTGGAGATGTTGGATCAGGCGTTCCCGGCGCAGGCGCCGTTTGCGGGTGGCCGCACGCGGGTGCTTGGATTCGGCTTGTCGAATGGCGGCGGCGCGGTTTTGGCAGCGGCCGAGCGCGATACGCGAGGTCTGCTCGACGCGGTAGTCGTGGCCGCACCGAATGTCCATGTACCCGGCCAATTGCCCTTGTACGACATCGCGCTCGAAGCGGCGATCTTTCAGCCGTGTGTGTTGCTCGACGGAGAGCCTCCGGTCTTCGTTCCGGAAGCGGCGTGGCGTACTCCGGCCGAACAACGTTGTCGCAGCCTGAAGGACATGGGCTGGATCCGCGGCAATTCGTTCCAGGAACAAGCGCGTTCAGCGCGTGAACGCCTGGCCATGCGTGGGATGACCGGGCCGGCGCAACAGTGGTCTGGCCTCAATCAGGCGTTCGATCTTTGGCGCGCAGTGGCAGCCGGTTATGCGCAGGCCTATGCACGCGCCGGCGTCGATCAACCGG
>JBEIPT010000315.1:0-4573 GCA_040376895.1 Lysobacteraceae bacterium
CGGCCGGCACCGGGTGATGCCCTGTACTTCGTTGCGAAGGGTGATGGTCATTCGCACTTTTCGGCGACACTCGGTGAACACAACGAAGCGGTGCGCCGTTACCAATTGCGATGAGTGCTGTCCTGGCGCCATGGCTGACCGAAGATTGGCAGCGCCTGCTGGCGCGCCGTGAAGCCGGCCGATTGCCACATGCTTTGCTGATCGGTGGCTCGCGCGGGCTGGGCAAGCGGGTCTTCGCCGAACACTTGCGCGCCCTTCTGTTGTGCGAGCGGTCGAACGGCGCCAGCGCGCCTTGCGGGTCCTGCAAGGCCTGCCACCTGATGCGCGCCGGCAATCACCCGGACGCACTCACGATCACGTTCGAGCTCCGTGACGATGGCAAACCGCGTACGGAAATCATCGTCGACCAGATCCGTGCGCTCAGCGCACGTTTTGCGCAGACCAGCCAGCGCGGCGGTTGGCGGGTTGCCATCATCGAACCCGCTGAAGCAATGAACGTTGCAGCGGCGAATGCTCTGCTCAAAACGCTCGAAGAACCTGAGCCGAATGTGATGATGATTCTGGTCAGCGACCAATGGCTGCGGCTCAGCGCGACCATCCGCAGTCGTTGCCAGCGAATCGATGTGCGCGAGCCCGAGCCGGCCCAGAGTCTGGCCTGGTTGGCTGCACAGGGGATTGCGGCAAAAGATGCCGAACCGGCGCTGGCGCTGGCCGATGGCAATCCAGGAGAAGCCTTGTTGCTGGCCAGGCCCGAACAACGTCAGATCGTCAACGAAGTGGCCCGCGACCTGGGGGCTTTGGCCGGCAAGGCCGTGCTCATCGAAGTGGTCACCCGCTGGCTGGCCAACGATCCCGGTTTGCGCCTGCGGGCCGCAGTGCAGTTGGTCGCCCAGGCGCTTCGTCGTGCCAGCCTGGGCGCGGAACACGACGCTGATCCCCTGTCCGGCTTGACCGCGCGTGCGGATTTCCGGAAGCTCAGCGTCTGGTGGGATCAAGCCAACCGCGCACGTGGACAACTCGACACGCCGCTGCGTTCGGACCTGATCCTGACGGAAATTCTCGGTGGCTGGCGTGATACCGTGGCCGCAAGTTCGAACGCAGGAGCGTGACATGGCAGCAGGTCCAATGGGTGGTATGCCGAGACAAGGCATTCTGTCGCTGGCAATCAAGGACAAGGGCGCGCTCTACAACGCCTACATGTCATTCCTGAAAACGGGCGGGCTTTTTGTGCCCACCGCCAAACGCTACAACCTCGGCGACGAAGTGTTCATCCTGCTGTCGCTGATGGACGAGAAGGATCGTTTGCCGGTTGCCGGCAAAGTCGTCTGGGTCACGCCGCCCGGCGCTCAAGGTAACCGCACCGCTGGCATCGGCGTGCAGTTCAATGAAACCGCCGACGGCGAAGCCGCCAAAGCGAAGATCGAACAGATCCTGTCCAGTTCGCTGGCAGCAGATCGCATGACCCACACGATGTAAGCGAGCGCAGGTCACCTGACTGAAGGCATGGTCGTGACTTGCGACACTGGGGATACGTGCTGGTGTTCACCAGGATGAAGACGCACCACAGGTGCCTTTGCCTTGGTTCGAGGTTCAAACCGTCATGTTCAAGAAAATCCTGATCGGCTTTGCGTTTGTCGCGATTCTCTGCGCCGTGGCCCGTTCCGGCTACGAATTCGGCAGGCACCTTGCGCAAAAGGATCGCGCCGCCGCAACGCAGGAAGCCTTGGAGGAAACAGCCTAGGCAGGGCTTCCTTCGTTAGCCCGGCACCAGCCTGCGGATTCGATGTTTCGATGTGACGCAATGACTTCGGCAATTGACGCTGCTCGAATTTGAAGGCAGATTTCTGGCCTGATCATTACTTGGGAGTCGCTGGATGTTCCTGTTTGTCTCGTTCATGGCGCTCGGCATCGTTTGCGTCTTTCTTTTTTGCGTCGGTATCTTCCAATGGCTCTGGAACATCACCTTGCCACGCGCTTTTACTAGTGCCAACACCATCGACTACTGGGTGGCGTTTCGGCTGATGCTGATCGGACTCATGCTCTCGTCACCGATTACGTATCGCATCGGCGGGTGATGCGGAACTGGGTCGGCTTTGGCTGTCGCTGAGTGCGACATGCTTGCCGGAGTTTTTTGCCGACGCTTGCGACGAAAGCCAATTTTCTTGCCCAGGGCTTTATTGCACATATTGGGGTTTCGCTGCGCTCAGCACCCACCCGCGTGCTTTGCAAAAGCGGATCATCCGGGTTAGCCACTGGAATGGCGCTCACTGGAAAGGGTCTTGCATGGACAAGGGAATCGTTGGACGATGACGCGAGTTCCAATTCCGGGAGCGCGCGATGAGATTCCTTTTGGGTTCGATTCTGGGCTTGTGTTCACTTCTGGCACATGCTGAAACTGTCCCGCTGTCGATTGGTCCCGCTCAAGGCGGCGAGGTCGATTTGCAGACGCGGGATGACATGCCTCTGATGAAGCGATTGCAAGTCGATCGGGAGATCCAGGCCAATATCGCCAAACTCCGTTCGGAGGGCCGGCTCTTGCCGAGTCGGCCGAAAGGATCGGTGCCGCAATACGTGACGTTTCCGGTGTTTCCGCT
Source organism: Lysobacteraceae bacterium (assembly GCA_040376895.1). GTDB lineage: Bacteria > Pseudomonadota > Gammaproteobacteria > Xanthomonadales > Ahniellaceae > Ahniella. The sequence continues at coordinate 2,595 of JBEIPT010000315.1, forward strand.
GCGCGCTAGAGCTGAATACGAGGGTCAATACCAAGGCTATTTCCAACTGGTGAATTACGTCGACCTCAATCCGACTGTGGGTGGTACCTATGACTACAACTGCGGTGCGCGGACCTATGACGGACATCAGGGAATCGACTACACACTGTGGCCGTTTCCCTGGTGGATGATGGACCAGTCGGTGATCGAGGTGATCGCCGCCGAACATGGGCAGATTGTTGGCAAGTTCAACGGGAACAATGATCGGAGTTGCCCAGGTCATGTGCAGGGCGACTGGAATGGGGTGGTGATTCGGCATACGGATGCAGCAGGTACGCTGGCGTATTACGCCCATATGAAGAACGGTTCGTTGACCAGCCGGAACGTCGGAGATTTCGTGAATGCCGGGGACTATCTTGGACTGGTCGGCAGTTCCGGATTCTCTTCCCATCCACACTTGCACTTCGAATTCCAGATTCCCGGGTTATCGCCTGTCTTTCAGGAACCCCATGCGGGCAGTTGCCGCTCCGGAAACACGTTCTGGGTTGTCCAACGCCCATATCGCGACTCACGCATCAACATGGCGCTGGCTCACAATGCGGTGCCAGATTTCAACGCTGGCTGCCCGAATCCTTTTCAGGAAACTCGCAATGTCCAATCCGATTTTATCCCCGGCGCCACGGTGTTTTTGGCGGCATATCTGAGCGATGAGCAACAAGGCCAGGTCAAGTCACTTTATTTGTTCAGGCCCGATGGTCTGGCCTATTCCTGGAATCACACCAGTCCAGGCACCTACAGTGGATCGTGGTGGTATTGGGAAGTTCCGCTCACGCCAGTCGGATTGAACGGTGATGAACCGATGCTGGGGACATGGCGCTTTCGTGCCGAACTGGACAACGGTACGGCTGATGATGTGACGTTTACCGTCGGTGGTGTCGTGTTCGGCAACGGCTTCGAGTGATTGCGCAGGCAGTTTCTCGCCAGTCCGCTTGTTCATGCTGCACCGCGACGTGACCTGAGTCACAAATCGACCATACGATGGCGTACTGTTAACTGGAACGTTTGTTCGGATTGTCTGGTCTGGGGTTTCAAGGGCCACCCGCGCACAAGCCGGGGGTCTGGCGGTTTCATACAAAGTTGTTTGCGGTTTCACACAACATTTCCTGGGAGGGAAACATGATCACCCGTCTTCGCGGCAACCGCCTCCGGTTGCTGACTGCTGTTGCTGCGCTCGCCGTTGGCTCCAATGCTTTCGCCAGCACCCTGAACCAGAACGTTTCCTGGACGGTCGACCGCTCGGCGACCACCACCAAGTACCGCATCGTCGCCTACGGCGATTCGATCTATGCCGGTTACAACGGTTCGGTCAGCAACGCCGGCAAATATGCAGCCCCGACGGTGGATGCCGAATACCTGTCGGCTCTGTGGAATGCCGACATGGAGAGTATCCGCCGCGCGAAATCCGGTGCTGTCGCTTCCGACGTGTATACGAACAAGATCGTCGCCGAACGTTCGTACATGCAGCACAGCTCGACGCGTGTCGTGACGTTCGAAATGTGCGGTAACGACGGCCTGCAGGCCCGCACCGCGTTCAAGGATCAAACGGGTACCTGCAGCTACACGGGCATGGCCACGGCGCTGAACAATTGCAAGACCAATGTGGCGGCCGCGATGGATTACATCAATGCCAACGCGCACGTGAACACGAAGCTCAAAGTCGTCAGCAATCTCTACTACCCGGGCTACAACGCCGACAACGTGCAGAGCACCTGCAAGGACGCCACCACCGGCGCCACAGTCAATCTGCGCGACAAGTTCCTGCCGTACCTGACGAAGATGAACTACTGGATGTGCGAGAACGCCCGTCTGAAGGGCTTCAAGTGCGCCGACAGTTTTGCGCAGTTCATGGGCGCCGATTACGACAGCAACGGTGACGGCGTCGTGGATGCCGATGCGCTGCGATACGTGGCTGGCGACACCGAAGCTGCCTATGTCACCCG
>JBEIPT010000397.1:0-3624 GCA_040376895.1 Lysobacteraceae bacterium
CTCATGATGCGGGTGAGTGCGACGATCCACTGGAAGTGGTCCATGTTCTTCGAGTTGATGAAGATCTCGAACGGCCGGCGCGCTTCATGCGGCGTGCCATGATTCAGCACAATGTCGTTGATCGTCACGTACAGCGCATGCTCGAACAACGGCGACTTGATCTTGTATGTCTCGCCGATCAGCACGTCCGGGCGCTCGACCTGTTCGGTCATCTGGATCACTTCGGCGCTGCGCAGTTCCATGCGCTCGTCCGGATCCTTGTGCTTGACCACCACGACCTCTGAGTTGTCTCCGCCGGTTTTCTGCTCATCCGCCTTGACGACGGCGTAGCCTTTGATTTTCTTGCTGATCTTGATGGCCATGGGTGAGCTCCGGACGGACGACATTTGCGGGTGCGTTGGTGGGTCGTGCCCGCCTGAACCGAATTTCGGCACAGGCGTTATTGCTGCAGACGACACTGCCGCACCGAGGCTTTCGCCTGGCGCTGCAGGGACTCCGCCGATTGGAAAATGGGGGCGCCGGGTTCGGCGCCCATCAATCGGCAATTTCGACCTGGAATCGCTTGCGCAACTCTCCAGTCGAGTACTGCTTATTTCTTCTTCGCTGCCTTTTTGGCGGGCTTGGCGGCTTTCTTGGCCGGCTTTGCTGCCTTCTTGGCTGGCTTGGCTGCGGCTTTCTTCACCGGCTTTGCTGCTTTCTTGGCTGGCTTGGCTGCGGCCTTCTTCGCCGGCTTTGCTGCCTTCTTGGCTGGCTTGGCGGCTTTCTTTGCCGGCTTCGCAGCCTTCTTCGCTGGCTTGGCGGCTTTCTTCGGCGCAGCCTTCTTGGCGGCCGGCTTCGCAGCCTTCTTCGCAGCGGCCTTCTTGGCCGGCTTTGCGGCAGCCTTCTTGGTGACGGCCTTCTTCACTGCGGCTGCCTTCTTGGCGACGGCGGCCTTGGCCTTCTTCACCACTTTCTTGGCACCAGCGACGGCGTCGGAGGCTTTTTCAACCACGGCGGCCTTGACTTCGGCGGCCTTGTCGGCGACCGCATCGGCGGCGCCAGACAGTGTGGCAACGATCGGGTTCGAATCACTCATGGGATTGCTCCTGCTGCTTCAGTTTTATGTTGTTGGGGTACCCGCCGGAATGCTGATCCTTCACCGCACCGGCACCGTTCGCGAACCACCGCGGACGATTCATTGATCGAAACCCGGAGGTTTCGATCCGCGAACCATCCATGGCTCGCGTGTTCAACTAAAACTTACCGTAATAACCTTCCTTCAGCGCGTCGAACAGGTTCGCCGCGGAATGTACCTCACCATCGTATTCGATCTCTTCGTTGCCCTTCACTTCCACGAAGGTGCCGTCGTCGAGCTCGAACCGGTAGGTTGTGTTTTCCAGATCCTGTTCCTTGACCAGAACGCCCTGGAACGCAGCTGGATTGAACCGGAATGTCGTACATCCTTTCAAGCCCTGCTGATAGGCATAGAGGTAGATGTCCTTGAAATCTTCGAACGCGTAGTCGGTCGGGACGTTCGCGGTCTTGGAAATCGAGGAGTCCACCCACTTCTGTGCCGCTGCCTGGATGTCGACATGCTGCTTGGGCGTCACGTCGTCGGCGGCAATGAAGTATTCGGGCAGCTTCTCTTCGTCCTTGTCGGTATACGGCATGGCCTTCGAGTTCACCAGCGTACGGTAGGCGAGCAGCTCGTAGCTGAACACCTCGACTTTTTCCTTGCTCTTCTTGCCTTCGCGGATGACGTTGCGGCTGTAGTGGTGCGCAAAACTCGGTTCGATACCGTTCGAGGCGTTGTTGGCCAGCGACAGCGAGATCGTGCCGGTCGGCGCAATCGAGCTGTGATGCGTGAATCGTGCGCCGACCTTGCCGAGCTTGTCGACCAGCTCCGGTGCCACGCCAGCCACGCGCTGCATGTAACGCGAGTACTTGGCATGCAGCAGGCGGCCGGCGATCCGGTCGCCGATCTTGTAGCCGTCCTGCTTCATTTCCGGACGCTTGCGCAGCATCTCGCCAGTCACCTCGAATTCTTCGAGCATGATCGGCGCCGGGCCCTTTTCCTCGGCCAGCGACAGAGCGACTTCCCAGCCGGCAACGGCCATGTCGCGCGACACCTTGTCGGTGAACTCGCAGGATTCCGGCGAACCGTATTTCATGCGCAGCATGGTCATTGTCGAGCCGAGACCCAGGAAGCCCATGCCATGACGACGCTTGCGCGTGATTTCGTCGCGTTGTTGCGGCAGCGGCAGGCCGTTGACCTCGACCACGTTGTCGAGCATGCGCGTGAACACACGCACGACTTCCTTGTACTCGTCCCAATCGAACCGCGCCTTCGCGGTGAACGGGTCACGCACGAACTTGGTGAGGTTGACCGAGCCGAGGAGGCAGGAGCCGTAAGGCGGCAGCGGCTGTTCGCCACATGGATTGGTGGCGCGGATCGTTTCCGTCCACCAGTTGTTGTTCATTTCGTTGACGCGGTCGATCAGGATGAAGCCCGGCTCGGCATAGTCGTAAGTGGAGACCATGATGAGGTCCCACAGATGACGGGCCTTGATCGTGCCGTAGACCTTGCAGGCGACCATGCCGTCGTCGCGCGAGATGTACGGCTCGCGGTTCGGCCACTCGCGCCAGACCACTTTCGAGGTGTCGTCGAGGTTGGTGTCGGTCTGTTCCTTCTTGCTGATCGGGAACACCAGCGGCCAATCAAGGTTGCCGGTGACCGCCGTCATGAACTCGTCGGTGATGAGCAGCGACAGGTTGAACTGGCGCAGGCGACCGTCTTCGCGTTTGGCTCGGATGAACTCGCGCACGTCCGGATGCGAGACGTCAAACGTGCCCATCTGCGCGCCACGCCGGCCACCAGCCGACGACACGGTGAAGCACATCTTGTCGTAGATATCCATGAACGACAGCGGACCGGACGTATACGCACCGGCACCCGACACGTACGCGCCGCGCGGACGCAGCGTGGAGAATTCGTACCCGATGCCGCAGCCTGCCTTCAGCGTCAGCCCGGCTTCGTGCACTTTTTCGAGGATGCCATCCATCGAGTCGGTGATCGTGCCGGAAACGGTGCAGTTGATCGTCGACGTGGCCGGCTTGTGCTCGAGCGCGCCGGCATTGGACGTAATGCGTCCGGCCGGAATGGCCCCGCGACGCAGCGCCCACAGGAACCGTTCGAACCAGTACTTCTGCTTTTCGGGCGTCGTCTCGGTTTCCGAGAGTGCCTTGGCCACGCGCTTGTAGGTGTCGTCGATGGTGCCGTCGATCGCCTCGTTGCGCTTGTTTTTCAAGCGGTACTTCTTGTCCCAGATGTCAAAGGAAGCCGGCTGCAAGGGAATATCCACGATTTCCCGAGCCAAGCTCTCCAGGCGCACGCTGCTCATTTGGTTTTCTCTCCCGGAACTACAGAATTCAAAATGTTCAATCCGCTAAAAACCACCGGAATCCGCCCGCAAGAACTTGGGTTCACGAAACCCAGCTCTTGTTCTTTCAAATGGCGGCTTCCAGCCCCTGCACGCAGGCACACGCGGGCCGAAAACTCGGACCGTCAAAACCAAGGAAATCCCAGATATGGGGGCTCATCGGCGTGCCTCGACACAAGATGTTGTGATCATTGCGAGTTCCGGA
>JBEIPT010000161.1:0-8048 GCA_040376895.1 Lysobacteraceae bacterium
CGCCGCGGCACCACCCCGGATCGGACTCGACCGGATCCATCCAGCAAGTACAGCGAGTGGCAGCCCTCATGAATTCAGTGCACCTGGTCGATGCGAGTATCTACGTGTTCCGCAGTTACTACTCGGTCACCCCGGAGTTCTTCGATCACGAGCAGCATCCGGTCCACGCCGTTTACGGGTTCCTGAACACTTTGCTTGGCCTGCTCGATGGCGCCAAGCCGACCCATATGGCGGTGTGTTTCGACGAGTCTCTCGCCGGTTCGTTCCGCAATGAGATCTACCCGGCCTACAAGGCCAACCGGGACCCTGCCCCGCCCGATCTGCTCCGCCAGTTTGCCTATTGCAAGCGCCTCGCCGCGGGCCTTGGGCTGTGTGTCCTGCGCGATGCCCAGTACGAGGCCGACGACCTGATCGGCAGCGCATTGGCTCGCCTGCGCGATCAGGGTTTCCGCGGCGTGCTGGTGACCGGCGACAAGGACCTCTCGCAATTGCTTGGCGAACACGACATCGTCGACGATCCGTCACGCCGCGAACGTACCGACGCACAAGGCGTCAAACGCAAATTCGGTGTGCGCCCGAACCAGTTCGCCGATTACCTTGCGCTGACTGGTGATGCCGTCGACAACATTCCGGGCATCCGTGGCATCGGCCCGAAAACCGCAGCGACCCTGCTTGGTCATTTCGGTTCGCTCGACGACCTGCTCGCACGTGTCGAAGAAGTGCCTTACCTGCGCGTGCGTGGGGCAAAACAACTGGCCGACACGCTCCGTGCGCACCGCGAGGATGCCCTGCTCTATCGCCAACTCTCGGCGATCGCGACCGGCGCGGACGTCCCGGTAGACGAATCCCATTACCGGGTTCAGTCCGGCAATCGCGACCAGCTGGAACCCCTTCTTGAGGAACTGCGATTCGGTCCGCTGACGCGTCGCAAGGTTTTGGCACGCTGCGCCGATTGAGTCCGCATCAGGAACCGGCGACCGCCGGCGCGGCACGGCGGCGCAACCACACTTCCACACGACGGTTTTTTGCCCGTGCCGGCTCGCCGCTTCCGGCGGTGATCGGCAGCGCAGGACCGAACCCGCGCACATACCGGACCACCACACCACGTTCGACCAGCTGCTGCGCCACGATATCGGCACGATCCATGGAGTGACCGATCGATACGATCGGCATGAATTCCGCAGGCTCGGCAAATCCGATCAGGATCACCTCCATGTCGGCACGTGTGGGATCACGCAGAAAGTCGGCCAAACGATCGAGATCCCGTGCCGCCCTCGAATCCAGAAATGCTTGTCCCGATCCGAAACGGAAGCTCAGCGAAAGGCGTTGGGCGCTGTCGACAAGCGCCATGTACTCGGTGGGTGCGTCGGCCCGAGGTGAGATCGAACGTGTCGTCAGCGACATCGGCACAAACCCGATTTCCGCCACCGACTGCTGCGCTGTTTCACCCTGCGCGAACGCAATGAATTCCGATACCTCGGGGCTGCGCTCGGCGCGTGTGTAGAAGTACAGACGCCTCGCCAGCGCATAGTCCTCGGTCGCGACATTGAACGCACTGGGCGCCATCGCAGGCGCATTGCCATCGCGGATGCGAAGAGCGCGATTCTTGCCCGCACCGGCCAAACCAACAAAGCCGACTGCGAAGCTGTCGACACTCACCAGCCGAGAGAGTTCGGTGGTCGATTCGTGCCGCATCGCGTTCGATGCAAGCGGCACTTCACCCAGCACCAGAGTCTTGAACGTATCGAAGGTACCCGAGGCGTCATCGCGGGCATGCAATCGAATCGGCCCGGCACGACCACCAAGCTGCGACCAGTCGGTCAGCTTGCCGGCGAACACATTGCGGACTTCATCACGCGTCAGTTCGCTGACCGGATTGTCCGGGTGAACGATGATGGCCAACCCATCCAGCGCCACGACTGCCTCCTGTTCGGCACTGCGCAGATTGCGAAAGCCGGGGGCTTCGAGCTCTTCGGCTTTGGCTGGCCTCGAGGCCATCCAAAGATCGCAGCGCCGGTCGCGCAGTTCGGCAAACCCGGTACCTGTGCCATGGAACCGCAACACGGCTTCCAGTTCCTTGCCCTGGCCGCCGAATCGAAGGGTCGCTTCATCAGTCGCGGTGTCGCGACGCTCGATCAAAGCCAATCCGCGAGCACGCGCGAAGGCTTCGACGAGTCTGGGCGCGAGCTTTTCACCGATCGTGTTCGAACCAGTCAGACACAACCAGGGCTTCGGACCAGCGTCAGGAACAGGCACTGCGGTTTCGGCCACGGCCTGCATATTCAGACCGAACGCTATGAGCAACAAGGCAGCGAGGGCACTGCGGTGAATCCGTTCCATGGGCATCTCCATGGAAACGCATCTTGGACATCCAACGTTGCCGGTCGATGGCAATCAGTTTGCAGATTCGCGCCGACGCCGCCTGAAGAATTCGCTGAGCATCCGGCTTGCCGATTCCGCCAGGACGCCGGACGCCACCGCGACACGATGGTTGTGCCGAGGATCGGCCAGCAGATCGAATACCGAACCTGCCGCACCGGTCTTGGGGTCGTTTGCGGCAAAGACCACCCGCTGGACACGGGCATGGACCATCGCCATGGCACACATCGCGCAGGGTTCCAGTGTCACGTAGAGCGTACTGCCCGGCAGTCGATAGTTCGCGAGCGCGCGGCCTGCCTGGCGCATCACGACGATCTCGGCATGGGCAGTCGGGTCATGTTCGCTGATGCAGCGATTGCCGGCCTCGGCGATCAACTCGCCTGAGCTGTCGACGAGCACGGAACCCACCGGCACTTCTCCGTGCTCCAACTCGGCAAGACGCGCCTGTTCCAGCGCGCGTGCCATCCAGAATTCGTCAGCAGGGATCACGCCCAACCAAGGGCATGCATCAACTTGACGAGCGCGTAGGCGATGCCACCCGTCGCCGGGATCGTCAGCACCCACGCCCACAACATCCGTTCAACGACCGTCCAGCGAATCGCGTTCCAACGCTTCGAACAGCCCACGCCCATGATGGCGGCCGAGATGTTGTGCGTGGTCGATACCGGGATGCCGAGACTCGACGCAGTCAGGATCATCGTTGCCGATGCGGTTTCTGCAGCGAATCCGTGGATCGGGTGCAACTTGACCATCTTGTGGCCAAGCGTCTTGATGATGCGCCAGCCACCTGCTGCCGTGCCGGCCGCCATGACGATCGCGCAGGTCAGTGCGATCCAGGTCGGAATGACCAGATCCTTCTCCTGTCCGCCGATGTGCAGGAATGACAACCATCCCGGCAGATTGTCGAGTGTGCCGGCACCTTCCGCGGCAACGAGCGCCAGAGCGATGATGCCCATCGTCTTCTGGGCGTCGTTCGATCCGTGCGCAAAACCCATGGTTGCGGCCGACGCGATCTGCGCCTTGCCGAAGAACGCATTGATCCAGCGCGGTCGGGAGATCCAGCCGATGAAGCCTGTACTCATGTTCATCCGCGAGATCACGAAGAAGAGGATGCCCATGATCGTGAGGCCAAGCAGGAATCCCGCCGCTGGCGACGTGAACATCGGCACCACGACTTTCCAAAGCACACCCTTGCCGGTGTACCAGGGCTCGGCGGATTGGGCCCAGATGATCGCCGACAAGGTATCGACAGAACCGACCGCGGCGCCGCACAGGCCACCGACCAATGCATGCGACGAACTCGACGGCAGTCCCCACCACCAGGTGATGAGGTTCCAGATGATTCCGCCCAGCAACGCGCAGATCAGGACCTGCGAGGTCACTTCGGCGACACCGGTGTCGATCAGTCCCGAGGCAACCGTCTTGGCGACGGCAGTACCCCACAACGCACCGATCAGATTCATGAATGCGGCCATCAGCACGGCCTGCGTGGGCGTCATGACCTTCGTCGCCACCACGGTCGCAATCGAGTTGGCGGTGTCATGGAAACCGTTGATGTACTCGAACACCAGCGCCGTGAGAATCACGGCGATGAGCAGAACCAGCGCGATCGTCACGGTGGCCTCAGCTGTTCTTCAGCACGATCGAATAGACCACGTTGCCGGCATCGCGGCAGCGGTCAATGGCTTTTTCCAGGATCTCGAACATGTCCTTGCGCAGGATCAGCTTGACCGGATCCTGCTCGGACGCGACCAGTTCAGCGTAAAGTTCGAGGATCAAACGGTCGGCTTCGCTTTCGATCGACTGCAGCTTGTCATTCAGCGCTTTCATTTCTTCAAGCCGGATGCCATTGCGCAGTTGCTTGATCATCGTCACGACCACTTCGCAGGCTTTTTCGAGCATCTGCGCGCGCGAACCGAAATCCGCATCACCAATGCGAGCGACGGTGATCGTGTAACGCTCCGCGAATTTTTCGACGACTTTCGGAATCTTGTACAACGCGGACGCCAGCTCTTCGATGTCTTCCCGCTCCAGAACCGTGACGAACGTGTTCACGAGTTCCTGCGAGATCCGCGCGGAAATTTCCTTTTCCTGCTGGCGAGCCAGGCGGAAATCGGCCAGTGAGCCGGTTCGGCCACTCACGCCGAGCAGCGCGGTCAGTGCGCGCGTACTGTTGAGTGCGGCGTCGGCAAGCTGCTCCAGCAGCGTGTAGAACTTGTCGCCTTTACCGAAAATCGTCTGCAAGGAAAACATGGGCGGGACTCGCAACTGGAAAAATCAAGTTTACAAGTTTGGCACTACCGGGTTGCAAAATTGTTACACAGACCCCGCCGTACGCCCTTTTTGTCACATTCGCGTCATGTTCAGCGGGACGCCGGCAGACGCGGAATACCCATGGCATCCCGCTCTTCGGCAACGGTCAGTGGGGTCATCAGGTCAACGCCGCAATGACGCCCAATCAGCTTCTGCATGCCGTCCCCGTGCTGGACAGCCAGCGCGTTACCCAGAGCCAGAGCGGCACGCTCGGCGTCGCCCTGCTCGGCATAACACCGGCCGATTTCTTCCCAGATCGACGCATCCGCTTTCGAATGCAGCGCGCGTCTGAGGTAATCCTCGGCCTTGATCCAGTGTTTTTCCTGCCTGCTCAACCGCCCAAGGGTCAGCAGCAGTTCGGCGTCATCGGCGTGGCCTTCCAGCCACGCCTCGGCGGTTTTCAGTCGCGGCGACAACTTCGGGTCTTCCGGCAACAAGCCATATGCGCGAACCACCGGGCTCGACCATTCATGCCGCAGGCACGATTCGAGTTCGGCCGCTGCCTGTGGCACGAGGTTCAATTGCACCGCGCGCCGGGCATAGGCCGTGGCAACGTCGGGCAGACGCTTCTGGGCCAGCGGCAGGTCGGTCCACAAACTGTGCAAACTGATGGCATCGGACGTTTCGCGAACGGTACGGGCCAGTGCTCGTGCCTCGAACCGGTCCATGTCGCCCGGCGGCATTTGTTTGCTGGCTCGGATCCGCGCCAGCAAATGCAGACCTTCACGCGTGCGGCCGCGCTCCGAATAGGCGTCCAGCAGCGTTCGGGCGCCAAGCGCCGACAGCCGGTCATCCAGCAGCAACCGCCCGAGAACTTCGATCGCTGCGCCAGCCCGACCTTCGCGAAGGTCCTGCCGCGCACGCAATTCGATCGCGAGATGCTCGGTTTCGGGGGATTGTGCGAGCCGGGAGAGCAATTCCGATTCGCGCGCAGGATCACTGCGCCGGCGTGCGGCGGCGTGGGCAATGATCAAAGCCGCAGCCTTCAATGAGCGCATGTGACTGGCCCGCATTGCTGCCTTCTCGGCCGCTGCGGGTGATCCGGATGCCAGCAATCGCAGGGCATCCAGGAGACTTTTCTGCGCACTTCGGCGACGCCGCCTGATCAGGAACAGGAATGGCGCACGGATCAGCACCACAACCAGCCACACCAGCAAGGAACCCAGGCCCAGGGTCAGTACCGCCGAGACCGCGCTCGTTTCGATGACCCAGGGCCCGCGCTGCACCAAAACGTAACCAGGATCTCGCTGCAGGAACACGACCGCCATGGCCACCAGCAAGGCGACCGCCAGCAGCCCCAGCAGGTGCCGGTACAGACGCATCAGGCCTCCGGCTCGATCAGGTCGGCCGTGCCCCGCATCCGCTCCAACTGTTGCAGTGCAAGTCCTACATCGGGCCATTGCACCGGTGCGTAGCCTTCAATCCGGGCCAAGGCATGAAGCACCGGGCCATCGGCCTCACCTTTGAGGTCGAAACCTTCCATAACGGCGTTCCGGGCGCGCGTGGCCGATTGCCGAAACCGCACCAGATCACCTTCGGTCAGGGCTTCCTTGGCCAACAGCAAATCCAGCCCGACCACGGCACGCAGGGTATCTGCCTGCAGCGGTCCGACCCAGGCAGCCTGCTTGGGATCGACCTTGCGGATCCGGACCAGATCGGTGAACACATGAGCGATCCGCGAGCGCCAGCTCTGCTCCTTGTCCCCGTCGATCGCCATCGGCACGATCTCGGCGCGCGTGCGCAGGTCAGGCAGCGCGTTGGCGATCGTGTCGATGGCCAGAAAGACATCGGCTTCGGCACGGCGTGGCGCGGATTTCAGCGAATCGATTTCGTGCTTCAGGGTTTGCCGAACCGACGCAAAACGGGCATCGTTGAGCCGCGCCAATTCAGCATCGGCCAGTTCGAACGCCGATAGCGCCGTGTCTGGATCGCGAAACAGCCGCAGACGCTCTACGCCGGCTGCCAGCAACAATTCCGCTTGATTCATATGCAACTCGGCGACATTGTCGATGCGCCGATCGCTCATCCGCTGCAGCGCATCTTCAAGCATCCCGGCACGTTCGCCCAGTCCGAGCACTTCTTCGCGCAGACCGCGATGGATACTTTGGGTATCCGCCATCCGCTGGCTCACCCCGGCAAGCTCTTGCTCGATGGTCGCCAACCGTGTGCGCAACTGTTCGACCCCGGTTTCGGCGCGCGTGCGTCCGGCTTCATCGGCACCCTGTCGGGATTGGATCTGCCACAACCAGGACAACGCAACTATGCTCGCCAACAAGGCGAGTCCCGAGACAACGGGCAATACCACCCGTCCGGACACGGGCTTTTGTCCCGGATGACGCGAGCTTGCGGACATGGCGTACTCCCGTTCAGTGATATCCCGCATGCTATTCATTCGAACTCCCCTTGGGAAGCGCGATCACACCGCGCACCGCTGCGAGCATATGGGCGCGCGAAGCAGACTCGGCACGATGGATCCGGTCGAATCCCATATCGCGCGCGAGGGTTTCGAGCCGGTCACTCGGAACCAGCACGTCAGCGTCGACCAACAATGACCAATCACCCGCCAGTTGCGTGCGCACCGCCTGTATGGCCTCACCGCTCGTGAACAGCACCACCTTGCGACCGATCGATGTGCGAAGCGTCTGGATCTGCCGTGCCGGCAGGGGCACACACACTCGGCGGTAGACGGCAATCGCCTCGGCATGGATCCCTCGCTCACGCAGACCCTCCACCAGCAACTCGCGCCCGTCCTCCCCCGACACCCGCAGCACCGACTGGCCCACCATCCCGGCCCAGACTGGCATCGCCAAAACAGCCTCCGAATCGTATGGTGACTCGGGAATCTGCGCACTACGGCCAAATTGGGCCAGCACCCCTGCGCTTCCCGGCCCTTGGGCGATCACACACGCAGGCCAGACCCAATCCCGGGCCGCAGGCGCCAGGGCGCGAACACCATTGCCACTCGCAAACACCGCACAACTGGCACGTTCAAAACGATCCCGCAGATGCTGCAACCCGGGCAGCGGCCGCACGGCCAGAGCGCTGGCTCGCAGCACCGGGACAGGCAAGCGACGCAGGGCCCGGGTCAGTGGATCACGACTGGCCCGAACGGCCACCTGCACGATCAGGGTGACGGGACGGGAGGCATCGATCTGGCGGGAACGCTTCATGGCTCGACATGTCAGACCATGTGAGCCCTCAGGTCAAGACTTGCAGCCCCAGGACCGGCCCGCCAGACTTCGGCAAAGTCCAGGAACGTCTGAACTTGTTCAGACGTTCCTGCGGTGCAGGGATGCACCGCCGCGATCAACGACGCAAGTCGTTGGTCAGCGTGAGGCAAGTCCGGACCTGTGCCG
>JBEIPT010000396.1:0-3646 GCA_040376895.1 Lysobacteraceae bacterium
TGGCCATGGATCGCGACAACAAGCTGTCTTCGGAAGCCGGCATGAAGTACTTCGTGCTGGGTGCGATGGCTTCGGGCTTGCTGCTGTACGGCATGAGCATGGTCTACGGTGCCACCGGCGAACTGGACTTGTCCGGTATCCGCGGTGCGATCAACAGCAACATGCAGCATCCGAACCTGGTGCTCTTCGGTCTGGTGTTCATCGTGATCGGTATCGCCTTCAAGTTCGGTGCAGCGCCGTTCCACATGTGGGTGCCGGACGTCTATCAGGGCGCACCGACTGCAGTGGCGATGTTCATCGGCAGTGCTCCGAAGATTGCAGCGTTCGCGATGGCATACCGGCTGCTCGACGGTGCGCTCGGTAATGCCGCGCACCACTGGAGCGGCATGCTGTCGGTGCTGGCGGTGCTGTCGCTGGTCCTCGGCAACCTCATTGCGATTGCGCAGAGCAACTTCAAGCGCATGCTGGCGTATTCGACGATCTCCCATGTCGGCTTCCTGTTGCTGGGGTTGATCGGTGGTGGGGTCGTCGGTTTCTCCGCCGCACTGTTCTACTCGGTTACGTATGCCCTGACGGCTGCCGCATCGTTCGGACTGATCGTGCTGATGTCGCGGTCTGGCTTTGAAGCCGAGAACATCGAAGATTTCTCGGGTCTCAACGAGCGGAACGGCTGGTATGCCTTCCTGGTGCTGCTCATCATGGCGTCGCTGGCCGGCGTGCCGATGTTCGTCGGCTTCCTGGCCAAGCTGGAAGTCCTGAAAGCAGTGGTGCAGGGCGGTTCGTTGTGGCTTGCCATCATTGCCGGTGTCTGTGCGGTGATCGGTGCCTTCTACTACCTGCGCGTGATCAAGGTCGTGTATTTCGACGAACCGAAGACCAAGGAAGTCCTGGTCGCGCCGAATGACTTCGTGTTCCGCACCGTACTGGGTCTGAACGCGCTGGCGCTGGTGGCGCTTGGCCTGTTCGGCGGTCCGTTGATCAGTTGGTGCCAACGCGCCGTCGCGGGAATTTGATTCCGTTCACAAGAGAACAAGCCCGGACCACAGTGCCGGGCTTTTTGTTTGACAGGAGTTGTCCATGTCCGAGACCCCAACCCAGAATCTCCCGAAGCCGAAGAAGTCCGTAGCGTTGTCCGGCGTCGCCGCCGGCAACACGGCGATCTGCACGGTCGGACGCAGCGGCAATGATCTGCATTACCGCGGTTACGACATCAAGGATCTGGCCGAACAGACGTGCTTCGAGGAAGTGGCGCATCTGCTGGTGCACGAGCACTTGCCGAATGCCGCCGAACTTGCGGCCTACAAGAACAAGCTCAAGGGTCTGCGCGGCCTGCCACCGCAGGTCAAGGCAGCACTCGAACTGATGTCGGCGGCAACACATCCGATGGATGTGATGCGAACCGGTTGTTCAGTTCTCGGGACGGTTTTGCCGGAGAAGGAATCACGGCCCATCAACGAGGCCCGAGACATCGCCGATCGCCTGATGGCGAGTTTCGGTTCGATGCTGCTGTATTGGTATCACTTCAGCCATCATGGTCGCCGCATCGATGTGGAAACCGACGACGACACGCTCGCCGGGCATTTCCTGCACCTGTTGCACGGTCGCAAGGCGAACGAACTGATGACGCGGGCGCTCGATCAGTCGTTGATCCTGTACGCCGAGCACGAGTTCAACGCCAGCACGTTTACCGCCCGAGTGGTGGCAGGGACCGGCTCCGACTTCCATTCCGCCATCACCGGTGCGATCGGCTCACTGCGTGGCCCGAAACATGGCGGCGCGAACGAAGTGGCGATGGACATCATTGCGCGCTACCGCAGCGCTGATGAAGCCGAGGCTGATATACGTGCCCGGATGGAACGCAAGGAAATCATCATCGGTTTCGGTCATCCGGTCTACACGATCGGTGATCCGCGCAACCCGATCATCAAGGAAATCAGCCGTCGCCTGTGCCAGGCCGCTGGCAACACGCGCCTGTTCGACGTGAGCGAGCGCATTGAAACGCTGATGATGGACATCAAGAAGATGTTCCCGAATCTCGACTGGTACAGCGCGTCGAGTTACCACATGATGGGTGTGCCGACGGCGATGTTCACGCCGCTGTTCGTGATTGCCCGCACGTCCGGCTGGAGTGCCCACATCATCGAACAGCGCATCGACGGCAAGATCATTCGCCCAAGTGCCAACTACATCGGCCCCGACGACCGCGCATTGCCGCCCATCGGCGATCGCTGAGGGATTAGTTCGGCCAGTGAGCATCCCTTCTCCCGTCCAGACGGGAGAAGGGGCCCGAAGAGACTGCAGGAAAAGCCCCGTCATGATGGGAAAATTGGGCCATCGAGGTCGGAGTGCTTCATAGCAAGCTTTCGCGATTTGGACATGGCTCCCAAGTTCGTTCCGGTGGACTTCATCGCGCAGATGGTTCCCGGGACATTGGTAGCACTGGAATCGGGAGCGTTGAGGTCGGTAAGTCGCTCAGTCGGACCCTGATCTGGACTTGCGCAGGACAACGCCTCCGATCGCCTGGTCGGTTGGAAGCACTTCTAGGGTCTTTACGTCCACATGGGCAGGTGCGTTGAGTACCCAAATGAAGTCGATCGCGCCTGCGGGCGACCGCAGTCACCGAGTAGCCGGCCGCGCAAAGCCGTCGGACGGCGGCTTGGCCGATTCCGCTGGAAGCGCCGGTAACCAAGGCTCGGGGGACTGTTGAGTCGGGAATGGACATAGGTTGCTCCGCTGATGGGGTTTAGGTGAACGAGGCTCAGGTAATCAGCGCACGAGCAGATTCCAGAAGGGCTCGGCTGAATCCGCAAGCAATCTGGCGATGGATGTGCCCTGCGCGAGTGGTCTTGAATTTCAACCCGCACGCCCAAGGCTGGCACCGCCATCCACGAACAGGGTTTGTCCAGTGACGAAGCCCGCGTCCTCCGAGGCAAGAAACGCGACCGCGGCTGCGATTTGTTGTGGCGTTCCAAATCGGCGCATCGGTATCTGCGCGAGGTAACGTGCCTCTCCCTCACTTCCCGGTGGATTGTTGGCTCGAAAGAGTTCGGTTTCCGTCGGACCGGGCGCGACGGCATTCGCCGTGATGCCTTCCGCTGCCAACTCGATCGCCATTGTCCGGGTGATGCTTTCCAATGCGGACTTGGCAGCCGCGTAACTCGTGCGATAGGCGAGGGCGAGCGTAACCAGACTGGTGATGTTGATGATGCGTCCAAATCCTGCGGAGCGCATCGCAGGCAGCAGTGCCTGCGTCAGCTGAAGCGCCGGTCGCACATTGAGGTCCATCACCTGCGCAAACATCGCTGGATCTACCGCGCCGAACTTTTCGTGTTTTGCGAGGCCAATGTTGTTGACGATACCGACGACCGTGCCGCGTTGAGCAAGCGAGTCCGCGAGCGATTGCGTTGCCGAAGAATCCGCGAGATCGACCGCATGGAACTCGCCTGGGAAATCGGCGGGTGCCGTTCGCGCGACCCCGATGACTGACCAGCCTTCTTGTGCGATCCGGTCAGCGGCGGCGCGGCCGATGCCTTTGGAGGCGCCGGTGATGAGAATTTGTCGTGATGTGCGCATTGCGCTTGTTCCTTTATCGATGGTTTGACTGAATGCCTGGTGAGAGCTTTTGTGTGCTCGCTGGAGCATTCAA
>JBEIPT010000146.1:0-8818 GCA_040376895.1 Lysobacteraceae bacterium
CCTGCATCGTGGTCTGGAGGCATGTGTCCGGCTGGCGCCACTTCAATACCAATGGACATACAAGCGCTTTTCGATGCAACCCGAGGATCCGGATTGCCAGGTCTACGCCGGGATGCGCTGAGCCTGAACGCTTAAGCCGGTACACTGGGCGACCCTTTTCAGCTGCGGTCCGCCATGAGCATTCAATTGATCCCCACCGATCTGTCCGCCATCAGCATCGACGTGGACACCCTGGTTGTCGGACTTCACGAGCATGAGCTCTCGGCAAGTGCTCGTGCCGTGGATCTGGCCAGTGGCGGTCTGATCTCTGCACTGCTCGAGTCGGGCGACCTGAGCGCCAAGCTTTACAGCCTCGGACGCCTGTTCCAGGTGCCCGGGGTACGCGCGCGGCGTGTGGTGACGGTTGGCCTCGGCAAAACCGGTGATCTCGATGTCGGCAAGTTCCTGAAATTGGTCGGCGACACGGTGCGGGCGCTTCGTTCCGGTCCGGGTACCCGCGTGGCCAGTTACCTCAATGAGGCACAGGTGCCCAATCGCAGCACCTCATTCCTGAGCCGGCAGCAAGCGGTTGCGGTGTTGCAGGCGAACTATCGGTACGAGGCGACCGTCAAGCGCAAGGCCGGCGGCCCGGGTTTGTCCGAGTGGCTTCTGGCTGGCGCCGACGCCGGTGATGTCGCGATTGGCGTGGCACTGGGCCAAGGACAATTGCGCGCGCGCGAGCTGGGCAACCTGCCGCCCAACATCTGCACCCCAGCCTATCTGGCAAAAACCGCCAAGGAACTCGAACAGCAGTTCGCGAGCCTGGCAGTCGAAGTGTTGGACCAGGATCAGATGCGCGCGCTCAACATGGGTGCGCTGCTTGGCGTGGGGCAAGGCAGCTCCAATCCGCCGTACCTGATCATCATGCGCCACCAGGGTGGTGGCGACGCCAAACCGTTCGTGCTGGTGGGCAAGGGCATCACGTTCGACACCGGTGGCATTTCGATCAAGCCCGGTGCCGGGATGGACGAAATGAAATACGACATGTGCGGGGCGGCTTCGGTGTTTGGCACGCTCGAAGCTGTTGCGCGGCTGAACCTGCCGATCAACGTGATCGGCATCGTGCCGGCGGTCGAGAACATGCCCGATGGCAACAGTTATCGGCCGGGTGATGTGCTGACGTCGATGTCGGGCCTGACGATCGAAGTGCTCAATACCGATGCCGAAGGTCGATTGATCCTGTGTGATGCGTTGACCTATGCCAAGCGCTTCGAACCGCAGGCACTCGTCGACATCGCCACGTTGACCGGCGCCTGCGTCGTGGCGCTGGGCAAACATCCCCATGGGCTGATGGGCAAGCACGACGATCTGGTTGAAGAACTGGTCGCCGCTGGCGTACACGTGCATGACCGCGCCTGGCGCCTTCCGTTGTGGGACGACTATCAGCCACAACTCGATTCCGGATTTGCCGACATGGCCAACATCGGCGGCAAGAACGCCGGTGCCATTACCGCTGGCTGTTTCCTCGCACGTTATACCGAAGGCCAGCGCTGGGCCCATCTGGACATTGCCGGAACTGCCTGGGATGAGGGCCGGAAGGGCGGTGCGACCGGCCGCCCGGTCCCCTTGCTGGCACAGTGGCTTCTGCGGCAGGCAGGTCAGGGCTGATGGCCAAGGTCGACTTCTACCTGATCGACAAGCCTCGCTTCCGGGAACAGCCCCTGCTGCTGGTCTGCGAGTTGTGCAAGAAAGCTTTTGCGGCGCAATTGCCAACGCTGGTTTATTGCGCCAGCCAGGAACAGGCCGAGGAACTCGACGCCCTGCTTTGGGAGTTCGAGGAAGACAGCTTCCTGCCGCATCAGATCTGCGGCGAGCCCGATGACGACGTCACAGCGATCGTGCTGGTACCACCCGGTATGGAGTCGCCGATGCGCCATCTGGTCATCAACTTGCGCGATGAAGTGGTGCCGCGTACGGCCGAGATGATCAAGGAAGTGGTTGCAGCAGAACCTGATCAGCGCGAAGGCTCGCGTCGACGCTGGCGCGAGTACCAGCAACGCGGCGACATGCCCCGCAAACTCGACATGTGAGACAACTTGTTTCCGCAGCTGGCAAGTGTCCAAACGCACTCAAAGTGTGATTTCGATCACAAATTGACTGGCGTTATGCCATTGAGAATGTGACGGCGGGTGAATTCGAACGGTTGTTAGAACACTCGCTCTAAGACCATTCACTATCGGTACAGGCGGCACCCCCGCCCGGAGAAAACACATGTACAGCAAATCCCTTGTCAGTCTGATCTTGGCCACCGGCGCCTTGTCTGCGTCCGCCACCGAAGTCAGCATCAAGAACCGAGACACGGATGGTCTGGTCGCGGCAATCCATGCTGCCAACATGAGCAACAGCGACACCACGATCCACCTGGCCGCGGATGGCCTGTATACCCTCGTGGAAACAGCGGATGAACAAGCGCATACAGCCCTGCCCACCTTGGAAGGTCGCTTGACCATCATCGGGCACAATGCAGAGCTCAGGGTCTATTCCCGTGAGGCATTCGGGTTGTTGTCGGTCGGCAAGAATGCTGAAGTGAAGCTGGTTGACTTGACCTTGGCAGAAGCCGGCCAGGGTGCGATCAAGAATCGCGGCAGCCTGCACCTGAAGGGTGTATCGGTCGTCGACAACCTGTCCGGCAACGGCATTGCGATCGTCGAGAACTACGGCACGCTGCGCGCCATCGACAGCGAGATCAGCTTCAACCAGCTCGCCGCAAGCGAACGCGATGCCGGAACACTCGTGAACTACGGCGATCTCGAACTGGTACGTACGGGCATCGAGTCGAACTTCATCAGTCGGCGTTACGACAGCCTGGTGGCTGCTTCGGCCGTGCTGAACTTCGGCCAGGTTCGCCTGAACGGCGTCCGTATCCGCGAAAACATTGCCCAGCACGAAGAAGAGGCGAAGAGCCTCGGCACGATCGTCAATCTGGGCAATGGTGCGGTCAGCGCCGAGAAGGTGGAACTTGAAGGCAACGATCCACCGGAAACCGGCCTCACGCTCTGAGACACCCACAAAGAAGATCGAGGCCCGCTCAGGCGGGCCTTTTCTTTTTCAGATATTCCGCCTGTCGCATATTGTGTGTCTGCCATTTCGGTCATCCCCGCCAGAGATGCGCTTGTCAGGCGCCGAGACGGCCGGCATTCAGAATCGGCCGGAATCCCGCTAGCATCGCTGGATGGCACACGAACCCCTTCATATCCTGATCGTTGACGACGACGAGCGTCTGCGCGTCCTGTTGACCCGTTACCTCAACGAGCAAGGCTTCGTCGTCGAAGGCGCGGCGACACTCGCCGACGCCGACGCCGGCATCTTGTTGGCACGTTTCGACCTGATTGTCCTCGACTTGATGTTGCCCGACGGCGACGGTCTCGATTTCTGCCGAAAACTGCGGTCGCGCGGTGTCACGGTGCCGGTGATCATGCTGACTGCGCGTGGCGATGACGTCGACCGGATTGTCGGTCTGGAAATCGGCGCCGATGACTATTTGGCCAAACCGTACAACCCGCGCGAGTTGTTGGCGCGTATTCGCGCGGTTCTGCGCCGGCGTGCGCCGCCGGATGCAGCAACCGAATCCAAGGGTGTCCAGAAATTCGGTCCGTTCACGCTGGACCGGGATCGTCGTCTGCTGCTGCGGGACAACGAAGTGGTCAAGCTGACGACCGGTGAATTCGTGATGTTGTCGGTGTTGGCAGAGCACCCCAGGCAAGCCATGCCACGCGAACGTCTGATGAGCATCGTGCATGGTGAAGGCGAAGAGGCCACGCTGCGCTCGATCGACGTGACCATATCCCGCTTGCGCCGAATCATCGAGCCCGATCCGCGCAACCCGCGTCTCATCCAGACAGTCTGGGGGCAAGGTTACGTGTTCGTTCCGGACGGTCTCGACTAGTGTCGTCGCAACCGCGTCCGATCCTTACCCTCTCGGGGTACTACTGACGTGTTCCGTAGGCTGTTTGCACGCATCCTGTTTTCGCTCAGCGTACTGTTGATCGCGACGCTGATGGTGGGGTACCTGCTGGCCCATCGCCCGGAGCCACAGGATGCCTTTGATGCAGCGGCAGCAGAACGCCTGATCCACCAAGCGGTAACCGCCGGTGGACTGGCACGGATGGATCCGCAACGACGTTCACCGGCCTGGGCGCGATTGGAATCGCTCGAATTGGCATTCGCCGATCTGGCGCCCGCAGTGGACAAGACCCCGACCGATCCGCAGGCTTTGCAGGTCAAGACCAGACTCGACGAGGCGCTGAAGAATCCATTTCTGGTTCGGCTCGAACGCCAGAAAGGCTTGCGGGTCTGGCTGGCCGTCGGGGTGGAACCCAACGTTTGGGTCGGCCAGAATCTGGTACTCGCGCCCGTTGACGAAGGTCGTTTCGAGGCGCGTCTGATCGGCTTCGGAATCATTCTCCTGATCGTCTTGGGCGCCTACCTGGTGGCACGCGAATTGGCAGCTCCGATCGAACGGTTGGCGGACCATGCCGAAGATCTGGTGCGTGGCCGTGCCGACGCGGCGCTTCTGAAGGGCGCTCCCACTGAAATTCGCGAGCTTGCGACCTCATTGATGCAAGCGGGTGCTTCACGATCCAACGCCTTGCGCGAGCGCGAACTCATTCTGGCCGGACTGTCGCACGACCTGCGTACACCTTTGTCTCGGATCCGACTGGCGCTGGAACTCGGCGATGCCCATACCGACGAGGGCCGCGCCGCAATGGCCGCCGACATCGAGGAAATCGACGCAATCGTCAGACAGTTCATCGACTATGTTCGATCGGGCCGCGAAGAGTCGCCGAAGGAAATCGAACTGGCGCCGCTGGTTCAGGAAGTGGTGCAGGCAAACGGCGGCAACATGAAGAACTGGACGATGCAAATCAACGCCACGCCGCGAATCACGGTCACGCCATTGGCCTTGCAGCGCGCACTCGCGAATCTGGTGGTCAATGCGCGACGACATGCCGCGCCCCCGTATACCGCTACGCTGGTGTCACCTGACGCCGACCACGTCGCCATCACCATCACCGATGAAGGGACCGGAATTCCTCTGGATCTTCATCGACGAATCGGCGAGCCATTTCTGACTCGCGAAAGCCGCACGCGAACAGGCAGCGGATTGGGTCTGGCAATCGTCAGTCGCATCATACGTCGCCACGGCGGCCGACTCGAACTGCTGGCGCGTCAGCCGCGCGGCACAATGGCGCGAATCATCCTGCCGCTCAAAGCCGGTGCACTGAAACTTGATGACGTGTGACCGGCAGCAAGTCTGGAGTAGGGCAAAATCAGTTCTGCCGATTGATCTGAGCGAGCAGTTCCCGACCCGACCATGATGCTGTACGGCCTGGTGTTCGATATCGATAGCTGCACATGAAGCAATCACCGATCAAAGTGCGCTTCACGTCTTTCTCGAGAGTGATCCTCAGGAAGTGCGCGCCGCAGACGGTGCAACGTTCGAGCGCAAGGTGTCCGAGTTCGACTTGCTGGATGGCGTAGAAATACAGATCGGCGCTGACTCCGTGTGCGGGCGCCCGCGCAGCAAGTGTTCGCCATGCCCGGACGAACGGACGAGCGTCCAGAAACGGTTGTGCCCGTTCCCGCGCCTGCAGGTAGGCATGCACGAATACCGAACAATGCAGGCGCAAGGACGCGTCGTCCTGCAACCGTTCGATTGATCCCGGTTGCCTGCCCGAGCGCCGAATGCCGACATCCCGGTCGATCATCAGTTTTACCGTATGGGCGGGCAAACCGGTCAGAGCGACCACGGCACTGGCTCGCAGTCCGGATTGCACCAATTCTTCGGTCTGTGCCAGCAGATCGTGATCACCAGCCTTGGTGCCTGCACGTGTGATGTTCTTGCTCATTCGCTCGCGCAGGTTCATGCCTGGAGTTCCTGGTCGAGCGGGCTGGCGGTACTCGCGCACAACAGCAGGTGTGCGACTTCTTCGGTGTTGGCTTCTGCTTCGATCAACATGGCAGCAACCTCGATGCTCTGAACATCGAGGACACGGAACTCGGGACGCAAATCCAGAATCAGAGTATCGATCCGATCAATCGGCGTTTCGATCAACCGACGAAGCAACGACCTCGCCACATGGAACTGGATGCCCGTCAACACCACATCCTGTTCCGCCTGGGCACGCATGCAGTGCCAATAGTGCAGGTTGAATTCATGCTCGCCGGTTCGCAAGTCTCGCTGGCCGATCATTGGCGGCTGAAAGTCCGGATCTGCGAGAAATGCCAACAGCGATGCTCGATCGGCCGGAACGAACTGCGCGATGGGCATGGCCGAAAGCAGGCGGATCGACGCATTTGGCAATCGCGCCACACGGTGCAAGAGCCGCTTCGAAACACCGAACTGCTGTGCGGCCAGGCGCACATCGAGGCGCGCGGCATCACGCAGCAACGACCAGCCGCGCCGATTCAGCCCGTGCACATCCAGGATCCAACGTCTGCTTGTATTCAATCCGATACCCCGACCCATTCGTGTTTCATGCATCGGGACAAGCCGAATGCACCCCAGGTTCAAACGCGGTGACTTGCCGCCGCGAAGGTGTGGATGATACTCGGCGGCCGGCGAGGAAATCGACAGGCGCGCCAACAATGAGCGCCATCGCACCGACGGCACCGGCAAAGCGGGTCATCCTGAAATCATGGAAGTCTGGGCTTTGGCCGCATCCCGCGTACCGCGACTTCCGGAGAGAGCATCATGTCCATTCCACGCCACCTGTCCGATGACAGCAAGACAGCGCTCCGGCAAGGTGTGGACACTGCGGCACCCTGCGCCAAGCCGGAAGCGGCGAAAGGTGACGATGACTTGATGAGCACTGAGTGTGCCGTTCCTGTCGAGCGTCGTCATTTGGTCACTGAAGTCGACGACGACTTTCGGGACGAAGCCCCGGAACCACCAGTGGCTCGTCAGGACTTGGCGGCGGTGCTGGCGCGGGTCACAAAGCACTATCCGCATCTGACGTACCTGCCAGCAGACTGAGTCGCACCGGTGCCATGAGCCGCTGGCGGCCCTTGGCGCCTTTCTTATCCCAAT
Organism: Lysobacteraceae bacterium; assembly: GCA_040376895.1. Classification (GTDB taxonomy): domain Bacteria; phylum Pseudomonadota; class Gammaproteobacteria; order Xanthomonadales; family Ahniellaceae; genus Ahniella. The sequence goes on from JBEIPT010000146.1 coordinate 7,070, forward strand.
CAAGCCTGACCGCTCGATCCCCGACGCATGTCGCCGATCGGCAGCGGTCAAGCAATTCCCGTCGAGGAGCACCACCATGAATTCCCATTTCCGCAAACTTGCGCTCGTTTCCGCCATCACTGTCGCCATGGCGCTGGGGACTGTGTCCGCCGCCACCACTCCGGCATCCCAGGACGTTCTTGAAGCACGTCAGGAAGCCCAGATCTGGACGACCTACATGCTCAGTCCCTATCTGCGTGCGAACGATATCAACGTAACGGTCAACGACGGCGTGGCTACGCTGACCGGTGTCGTGGAAGAAGATGTCAACCGTGATCTCGCCAAACAGATTGCGCTCGGCGTAAACGGCATCAAGTCGGTCGACAACCAGATCGTCATCAAGGAAGACTTCGTGCGTCCGGCACGAACGCCCAGTCGTTCTTATGCCGACGTGGTCGACGACGCCAACGTCACCACTGCCGTGAAATCGAAACTGTCCTGGAATGCCAAGACCCATGGCATGGATGCCCAAGTGTCCACCATGTGGGGCAAGGTCACTCTGACTGGCGCTGCCGAGACGAGCGATCTCAAGGCTTTGGCCGAGCGCCTGACCTTGAATACACGCGGCGTGCTCGCGGTCGACAATCAGCTGCGCGTTGACGGCAAGCCGATGTCTGCGATCGCACCCGCCGTGGCCGCAACCGGCAACAATCTGGCCGATGCCTGGATCACGACGAAGATCACGTCGACCTTCATTTACTCAGACAACGTCGACAGTTCCAATATCGAAGTCAGCACGAGCAATGGCGTGGTCACGCTGAAGGGCAAGGTTGCCAGCGGCGCCGAGCACGCTCTGGCGATCGAACTCGCACAGAACACACGCGGCGTGAAGAGCGTCGTGTCGACTGGTCTGACGCACTGACAGCTTGCTGAAAGCGTGGCTGAACTTGGCCACGTGAGCGACGAATTCCCCGTGGCGCTGTCACGGGGACGTGTAACGAGGCTGGTGCAGATCAGCCTCGTGAACATAACGGTTGATCGGCGCACCGCAAATGTGGCATCGACGGGGTCTGGGAGGTCTCTTTTGATGTCGGCCGTTGCAGCGTTGATTACCGTAGGTGGCGCAGGCCGTCGTTTCAGGGGCCTGCCAATGGAAAGCCCGCCAGGGTTAAAGCTGGCGGGCTTTTTATTGGACGTTTGGGCAGCTCCGGGCAAAAACCCTCAACGCGGTCGTACACCCCACCAGGCGGTCAGCAGGAAGGTACCGGCCAGCAACAGCAGGGACAGGGCGGACAAGGTCGGAATGTTCGTTGCGGGCAAACCGGCAACTACCTCCAGTGTTGCCTGCGCGGGATCCGGATTGTTGCCGTTATTGGTGACCAGTCCACCTGCAGGGATCGTGTTGACGTAAAGCCCCGGCACCTGCGAGGTAACGTCGACACTGACTGTGCAGAAGCCATCCGAGGGGATGATCCGGCCGGCAGGCAAAGTCACGGAGGTCCCGCCTGCCAGCGCCAGAGGTGCGCCGACGCCATTACACGTGGTTTGTGCATTCGCAATCGACGCCACGAAAACATCGGTCGGCAGGTTGTCGACCAGATCCGCCGTCAATGTGGCAGCAAGTGGTGCGGGATTCGTCAATGTGATGGTCAACGTCGAGGTTCCACCGACACGAATCAGGACGGGATCAAAGGCCTTCGACAAGGAGGGCAACGGGGCCGGCCCTGCCAAAGTGCATACCGTGACCCGACCATCATCCAGCGTGACTGC
>JBEIPT010000623.1:0-1514 GCA_040376895.1 Lysobacteraceae bacterium
CCGCTGGTGTCCTCGTCTCGGGCACGAATGCGATCATCATCAATGCCGGCGTCAATGACGTCGTCACTCTGCGCAATATCAAGTTTGAAGGGATCTCCAGCGGCTTGAATGCCATCCGGATCCTCGCCGCTGCCACGGTTCTGGTCGACCAGTGCACGCTTGAAGACTTCGCCGACAATCTGGTGTCCATCGAGAACACCGGCGCCACCAAGGTCGTGATTCGCAACAGCGTACTGCGCCGCTCAGGCAACCTGAGTACCGAAGCCCTGGTGCGCGCCGCTCCGGCGGTCGGCGCTTCGACGAACCTGAGCATCGATGATTCGACTTTGTTCGCCAGCGGCAATGGCGTACTGGTAGCGGGTGATGTGGAATTCAACATTCGCGACAGCATCGTCACCGGCGGGCTTCTGAACGGCATCCAGATTGATGATGCAGCGGGCATCAGCGCGGGCTGGGCCGAAAATGTGCAAATCACCGACTTTGGTGGCGGCGGCATCAGTGTCAGCGGCAATGATTCCCGTCTGCGCGTCGTCAACTCGACGATTTCGGACAATGCCGCCGGATTGATTTCGGCCAGTGGCGGACAGATCATTTCGTTCGGCGACAATCGGCTGTCCGGAAATGTCGCGAACGGCGGCTTTACCGGTTCGGAAGCGAAGCAATAGCCGCCCTCATGCTGCGCGCGACACTGATATTGGCCTTGCTGCCGGCTAGTACGGCGATAGCCGCTCCGCCCAACGAGGCGATTGCGCCTGACTGTCGGAACATGCCCGGATCGTTTGCATGGACACTACCGACGACACGCTCGATGCTGGAAGGAGAAACCTTGGTAGTCGCGGTAGGCGGCAACAGCCACTTGCTCGACGAAGCCCGGGTTCGCCTGGGAAGCCAGGACTTTGCAAGGGTCGATGGTGGTGTGCGCAGCCCGGGAAATCGGGCTGCGATCGCGCTGTTCACACACCAACTGACTGCCAATGCGACGCTCGGTACCGTCCTTGCGGTCGACCTGGCATCCAGCTCCGCCGCGACTGAAGTCTGCGCACAGGCCGTGGTGTTCGCCCGAGGCTTGGCACCCTTGCACCGGGCCGAACATCAGCGCCATGTCGGTGCAACCGGCGCTGCGACAGCGACGGCGACCGCAGCTGATTCCGGTACGGTGCTGACCGCAACGTGGTTTCCCGATGCCGTGCAACCGGTCACCGGCAACGGTCAGTTCCTCTCGGCCCACTGTGCCGGCGGCGGCTCACCGTGTCTGGTTCTGGCCAGTGTCGATGTAGTCAGCGCACCGACGACGGTGACCGTCACACCCGCAAACGACCAGCGTTGGAGCACTGCATTGCTCGCCTTGGCCGATCCCGGGCTGTTCTCAGACAGTTTCGAATAACGAACAGCTCAGACCGTATGGCCAGGCGAATTCCGATTCGCCAGCTGCGACACCACACGCACCAACAATTCATGCTCCAGCGGCAGTAGTCGGGCAGCCAGGGTTTCAGCGGTATCCCCGGACCCGATCG
>JBEIPT010000126.1:0-9335 GCA_040376895.1 Lysobacteraceae bacterium
AAGCGTTTCCGTAAAACCGCATCAGGCAAGTTCAAGTGCGGTCATGCGTTCAAGAGTCACATCTTGACCAAGAAGTCGACGAAGCGTAAGCGCAATCTTCGCGGCGCCAACCACGTTCGTGCGGAGGACGCAGGTCGCGTCGCTCGCATGTTGCCTTACCTCTGAGCCGGAGACTGAACCATGGCACGCGTTAAACGTGGTGTGACCGCTCGTCGTCGTCACAAGAAAATCATCGGCCAGGCCAAGGGTTACTACAATGCCCGTCGCAAGGTCTTCCGAGTCGCCAAGCAGGCAGTCACGAAGGCGGGTCAATACGCCTACATCGGCCGCAAGCAGCGCAAGCGTCAGTTCCGTGCATTGTGGATCGTGCGTATCAACGCCGGTGCCCGCATGTTCGGCCTGAGCTACAGCCGCCTCATCAATGGCCTCAAGAAGGCCAACATCGAGATGGACCGCAAGGTTCTGGCTGACCTCGCAGTGCACGACATCAAGGCTTTCGGCGCAGTTGCCGAAAAAGCCAAGGCAGCTTTGGCGGCTTGAGTCGTCAAACCCTGTCGACACAGGCTTCGGCCTGCATCAACCGGTTGAACGATGGGGAAAAGGCCTGGCCTTTTCCCCATTCGGTTTTTTGAGGGGCGGATTACGAAATGGATGAACTGACCGCACGCGTTGAAAGCACGATCCAGGAAGTGGGATCTGCGGCTTCGATGGAGACACTGGAATCCCTGCGCATCACATGGCTGGGTAAATCAGGTGTATTGACCGAGCAGCTGAAGCTGCTGGGCAAACTCGACCCCGAGCAGCGCAAGCGCCAGGGCGAGCAGGTGAATCGCGCCAAGGATGCCTTGTTGTCGGCGATCGCCGCACGCAAACAGACTCTGGAAGACGACGCCTATCGGGCCCGCCTCGGTGCCGAACGTGTCGATGTCAGCATGCCCGGCCGCAATGGCGAGCGAGGCAATGTCCATCCGATCACCCGCACGCTCGACCGTATCGTCGACATCTTTGCGCGGCTGGGTTACTCGCAGGCCGACGGTCCTGAAATCGAAGACGATTTCCACAATTTCGAGGCGCTGAATTTCCCGCCGCACCATCCGGCGCGCGCCATGCACGACACGTTCTATTTCCCGGACGGGCGCCTGCTGCGTACGCATACCTCGCCGGTGCAGATCCGTGCGATGACGAACCGTGAGCCACCGATCCGCATCATCGCGGCCGGTAAGGTCTACCGTGCCGACAGTGACCAGACCCATACGCCGATGTTCCACCAGGTCGAAGGTCTGCTGGTTGATGAAACGTCGAGTTTCGCCGACTTGAAGGGCACGCTGAAGCAGTTCATTACGGCGTTCTTCGAGCGCGATTTCGAAATGCGCTTCCGGCCCAGCTATTTCCCGTTCACCGAACCATCGGCCGAAGTGGATATCCGCTGGGAACGCGCAGATGGCAGCCTGGGCTGGCTGGAAGTACTGGGTTGCGGCATGGTCCATCCCAACGTGCTGCGTGCCTGCAAGATCGATCCGGAGCGTTACAGCGGCTTCGCGTTCGGCTTGGGTGTTGAACGGTTCGCGATGCTCCGTTACGGCATTTCCGATTTGCGCAGCCTGTACGAGAACGATGTGCGCATGTTGCGCCAGTTCGCCTGATCGACCGAGGTCACAAGCATGAAGTTTTCCGAGAATTGGTTGCGCGCTCTGGTCGACATCAACGTTGAACGCGATGTGCTGATGCACCGTTTGACGATGGCCGGATTGGAAGTCGAAGGTGTCGAGCCCCTGGGTGCCGGCCTCGACCACGTGGTGGTCGGTCAGATCGTTGCTGCCGAACGTCATCCGAACGCCGACAAGCTGCAAGTCTGTCGTGTCGACACCGGAGATGGTGAATTGCAAATCGTCTGCGGCGCGCCGAACGCACGTGTGGGCCTCAAGGCGCCGGTCGCAAGAATTGGTGCGGCACTGCCGAATGGATTGACGATCAAGGCAGCGACGCTGCGTGGTGTGGATTCCTCGGGCATGCTCTGTTCCGCCAAGGAGTTGAAGCTCTCCGACGAATCCTCGGGCTTGCTCGAACTGCCGGCCGATGCGCCGATTGGTGCGGCACTGGCCACGTATTTCGATCTGCCGGACGCCGCAATCGAAATCAAACTGACGCCGAACCGTCCGGATTGCCTCGGCCTCGCCGGTTTGGCGAGCGAAGTTCGCGCGCTGTTCGGTTTGGGCGCCGGCGCCACCACAAACGACGGCGCTGCGGTTCCGGTGTCGGTCACCACACAACGCACCGTGCATCTGAAAGCAGGCGCGGATTGTCCGCGTTACCTGGGTCGTGTGATCGAAGGTGTGGATGCCCGTGCAGCCACTCCGCTTTGGTTGAAACAGCGGCTGGAACGATCGGGCGTGCGCTCGATCAGTGCGATCGTCGACGCGACGAACTACGTCATGCTCGAACTGGGTCAGCCGATGCATGCGTTCGACCATGAGCGCTTGATCGGCGATGTGGTCGTGCGCCATGCGCGCGCAGGTGAACGTCTGAAATTGCTCGACGAGCGTGACGTCGATCTGGATGGCGAGTTCCTCGTCATCGCCGATGACCAAGGTGCACAGGCTGTCGCCGGTGTCATGGGCGGCCATTCGACGCGCGTCACCGACGACACCCGCAATATCTATCTTGAAGCCGCGTTCTTTGCGCCGGCCGCGATCATCGGTCGCGCGCGGCGTCTGGGTCTGCACACCGATGCGTCGCATCGTTTCGAACGCGGTGTCGATCCCGACATGCCGCGTCGGGCGATCGAGCGTCTCAGTCAACTCATCGTGTCCATCTGCGGTGGTTCTGCCGGTCCCGTGCATGGTGCCGAGGTCGCGGCAAACCTGCCGGTGCGCGCACCGGTGGTATTGCGGCGTTCCCGTCTGGCGCGTGTGCTCGGCATGAACATCGCCGACGTCGCCGTCGAGAATCTGTTCCGCGCACTCGACATGCTTGTCGAATCCACGCCAGAAGGTTGGCGCGTGACGCCGCCGAGCCGGCGGTTCGACATCGAGATCGAAGAAGACCTCATCGAGGAAGTGGCGCGTATCCACGGCTATGACAGCGTGCCGACCAACATGCCGCGCGGCGAGTTGTCGCTGAAGGTGGAGCCGGAAGCGCGCGTGCGCAACTCGCAGTTGCGTCAGGCCCTATTGTCGCGTGGGTACCTCGAAGTACTCAACTTCAGTTTCCTGGCGACCGAACAATTGCAGGCCTGGGGCCTCGACCGCTCCGCCGTGGCCCTGTCGAATCCGTTGAACAACGAGCTTGCTGTCATGCGCACGAGCTTGTTGCCGGGCTTGTTGGCCAACCTGAAATTTAATCAGGATCGTCAGGCGGAGCGTCTTCGCCTGTTCGAACTTGGCAAAGTGTTCCGTACCGAAGATCCGCCAGTGGAAACGCCGCGAATTGCCGGTGTTGTCTGTGGCAGCGCGCGCAGCGAGCAGTGGGCAGAGCCTCGCCGTCCGGTCGACTTCTTCGACCTCAAAGGCGATGTCGAGCACCTGCTGGCTCTGGCCGGTCCGGGTGATTACCGTTTCGAGACAGCCGACGTGTCGTACCTGCATGCAGGTCGTGCTGCAGCGGTTTACCGTGGTTCCGAACGGATCGGCTTCCTCGGTTGCCTCGATCCCCGGCTTGCGCGGCAACTGGACGTGGCCGGCGATTGTTACGTGTTTGAGCTCGATCTTGCTCCGATCGTGACGCGCAAAGTGCCGAAATCCAGAGAAATTGCTCGCTTCCCATCGGTTCGGCGCGATTTGGCGGTCGTGGTGCCGGTGGCCATTCCAGCAAGCCAGGTTCTGGCAACAGTGGTTGCAGCCAGCGGGAGCCAGTTGAAGGAATCCTTTGTTTTCGATGAGTTTGTCGGAAAAGGTTTGCCTGAAGGCACAAGAAGTCTGGCTATGGGCTTGATTTTGCAGGACGAATCGCGGACGCTTACGGATGCCGACGTGGAGCCGATGATGGCCTCCATAGTTGCGGCACTGGATAAATCACTGGGAGCGAAGTTGCGGGGCTGACATGACGCTAACGAAAGCAGAGCTCTCAGAACGACTGTTCGATCATGTAGGCCTCAACAAGCGTGAGGCCAAGGAGTTTGTCGACGCCTTTTTCGAGGTGTTGCGTGATGGCCTCGAAGGAGGTCATCCGGTCAAACTCTCCGGCTTCGGCAATTTCTATCTACGACAAAAGAATCAACGTCCGGGACGTAACCCCAAGACTGGCGAGGAGATTCCCATCTCCGCGCGCCGTGTGGTCACGTTCCGTCCTGGACAAAAGCTAAAGGCGCGAGTCGAGTCCTATGTTGGACCAAGCCAGCAATAACGAACTGCCGGCCATCCCGGCCAAGCGATACTTCACCATCGGTGAAGTCAGCGACCTGTGTGGCGTCAAGCCGCACGTGCTGCGCTATTGGGAACAGGAATTCGCCAGCCTCAATCCGGTCAAGCGTCGTGGCAACCGTCGCTATTACCAGCGCCATGACGTGCTGATGATCCGGCAGATCCGCAGCTTGCTCTACGATCAGGGGTTCACGATCGGCGGGGCACGTCAGCGACTTGAAGGCACGCAGGGAAAGGCTGAAGCAAGCCTGTCGGCGCAAGTCGTGCGTCAGGTGCGCAGCGAACTCGAAGAAGTCCTGCAACTGCTGAAGCGCTGAACCAGGCGTTTCGTTGCGGCTTGTGATTGCGAGCGTTTGCGGTCAGAATTCCGCGCTCAATCTGAACGCCTAGTCGGGGCGTAGCGCAGCCTGGTAGCGCACTAGCATGGGGTGCTAGGGGTCGTGAGTTCGAATCTCACCGTCCCGACCAATTTGACCGGTGAAGCCATCCCGGTTGCATGAGCCAGAGAGAATCCGTTTCGAAAGTATCCTGTTCGAGCGAATCCTGTTCGAGCGAATCCACTTCGAGCGAATCCACTTCGAGCTAATCCGGTTCGGACCGATCGTCATTTCTCCAGAAGCTCCCATCGAAATGCCTGTAGGTTGCAATGCAACTTCGCGATGGTCTGGTCTTTCTTCACTGTTGACGGATGCGTTGGCGATTGCAGTGTATTCGTCAATGGCTTGAATCGCTCCTTCGCCCAAATCTCCAGAATCGCAGTAGCATCGAAGGCGCCGGACCCTTCTGGAGTCACTCGATGCTCAACCGGTTTTTTGCCATCCAGGCTGCTGGCAGTTCGGTTCGCACCGAACTGATCGCGGGGCTGACCACGTTCCTGGCGATGGCCTACATCATGTTCGTGAATCCGGAGATTCTGGCTGCTGCGGGCATGCCTCGGGATTCGGTGTTTGTCGCGACCTGCATTGCTGCCGCGATCGGTTCGATCGCGATGGGTCTGTTCGCGAACTATCCGATTGCGCTGGCGCCGGGTATGGGGCTGAACGCCTACTTTGCGTTCGAGGTTTGTGGTCGACTGGGGTATAGCTGGCAAGCGGCATTGGCGGCGGTGTTCCTGTCCGGATGCCTGTTCGTGCTGGTCAGTCTGTTCCGGATCCGCGAGTGGTTGGTCAATGCCATTCCGCGCTCACAGAAGCTCGCGATTTCCGCGGGCATCGGTTTGTTCCTCGCACTCATCGGCATGAAAAACGCCGGTCTCGTCGTGGCCCATCCGGCCACTCTGGTGACCGTCGGCAATCTGCACCAGCCTTCGGTGCTGCTGGCGCTTGTCGGGTTGGTGTTGATCATCGCACTCGAATACCGACGCTTCACCGGCGGAGTGATCTTCGGAATCCTGCTGGTGACCGTGGCCGCGATCCTGTTGGACTTGAGTCCGTTTGTCGGTGTGGTGGCGATGCCGCCTTCGGTGGCACCCACGTTCCTGGCGATGGACTTCAATGCGGCACTGCAGTTCGGATTGTTGTCGGTCGTGATGACGTTCTTTCTGGTCGAAGTATTCGACGCCACCGGCACGCTGGTCGGCGTTGCCCATCGTGCCGGGCTGCTTGATGCCGATGGCAAACTGCCGCGCGTCAAACGGGCACTCCTCGCCGACTCCACAGCGATCATGGCCGGCGCCGCGCTCGGTACCTCGTCCACGACGGCGTACATTGAAAGTGCCGCCGGTACGGCCGTAGGGGGGCGAACTGGCCTCACGGCGGTTGTGGTCGGATTGCTGTTCCTGCTGGCCTTGTTCCTGTCGCCTCTGGCCGCAAGCGTGCCGGCCTTCGCTACGGCGCCCGCGTTGATCTACGTTGCCGTGTTGATGGCACGGGGCCTGGCGGAGCTCGACTGGTCCGATCTCACTGAATCGGCGCCGGCGGTGCTGTGTGCGCTGTCGATGCCGTTCCTGTTCTCGATCGCCCATGGAATCGCGATCGGGTTCATCAGTTATGCCGCGATCAAGGCCTTGTCCGGACGCGCACGCGACGTGTCGCCCGTGGTCTGGGTGGTCGCGTTGATCTTCATTGCCAAGTTTGCGTTCCTGCAGGGATGACATGACCATCAATGCGCTGATCCGCGGCTTGTGCGTGTCGATGCTGGCATGGTCTGCCGCGATCGTCGCCGCCACGCCACTGGATCGCAATCAGGTGCGATTCCGTTCGATGGACATCGATCGTGGCCTGTCGAGTTCGACAGCGCGTGATCTTGCCCAGGACGCGACCGGCCAGATATGGGTGGCCACGCAGGACGGACTCAATCGTTACGACGGCTATGACTTCACGGTGTTCTCGAATGATCCCGGTGACCCACACTCGATCTCGGCTGACCATGCAACCAGTCTCGCTGCGGCACCCGACGATGTTTTGTGGATCGGCACCGTATCAGGCGGTCTGAACCAGCTTGATCTGCCGACCGGCCGGTTCAAGCACTTCCTCGCCGAGCCGGACGGGCCGCTGCTGTCGAACCATGTGGCCGATCTGCTGGTCGACCGACGCGGTGACCTGTGGGTCGCAACCGTCGATGGCGGCTTGCAGAAGCGATTGCGGGCGAACACCACGTTTACGACCATTCGCGGTGATGCAGCGTGTTTGCGACGCATCCGCCACCTGCTCGAGCTTGCCGCCGGTGACTTGCTGATCGCCTGCAGCGATCGTCTGCTGCGGATTGACGGCACCAGTGGTGCATTGAGCGCGTGGCCCGATCCGGCGCTCGCGAACTGGCCCGAGGCGCTCACGCCAACGGCGCTGGCCGAATTGCCGGATGGCCGCATCATGGTGGGTGACGCGCGTTCCGGACTGCTTGAATTTGGGGCCAATGGGCGATTGCTGGCACGCCACCGGCACCAACCCGATGATCCGGCGAGTCTCGTGGACGATCAGGTGATTCGCCTGCTGGTCACGTCGCGCGGTGAATTGTGGATCGGCACGTTTCTGGGTCTCAGTCATTTGATTGGGCAGGATCGGTTCCTCAATTTCCGGCACGACAGTGCCGACAACGCCAGTTTGCCGGCGAATCGGATCCCGTCGCTGCTGGAAGACCGGGATGGCCTGCTGTGGGTGGGTACCTGGACGGCCGGCATCGCCTTGCACAACCCGGCCACACGAAGTCTTCGTTTGCTGAGACATCGGCAGAACGATCCATTGAGTCTGCCGAGCAATCCGGTCCGCACGCTGATCCGGGATCAGGATGGCAGCCTGTGGCTGGGGGTGTCTGAAGGGGGCGGGTTGGTCCATCTGGATACCGCGCTGAATGTGGTTGAGCGTTACCAGCACGACCCGGCTGATGACGGCTCGCTGCCCGACAACTCGGTACAGGCGATTCTTCGGCGGCGCAACGGCGAACTGTGGGTCGCCACGGCCAACGGTGGTGTGGCGTTCTTGCCGCCTGGCAGTCGGCGGTTCGTGCGGCTGCGAGGCGGCGGCTTCGGCCTCGATTCCGCGGGTGCCCGTGCCGTGCTGGAGCGGGCCGACGGCAGTCTTTGGGTGGGCACGGACGATTCCGGCTTGCTGCATCGGTGCAGCACTTGCGACACGTTCTCGCGCTACGGGGTCGATCCCGCATTGCCGGCGCAACAACTAACCGGCAACTTCATCAATACGCTGCATGAAGATCGCAGGCAGCGACTCTGGGTTGGTTTCAACGGCGTCGGCTTGGCGGTGATCGACGAGCAGGATCGCAGGTCGCGCGAATACCGCCATCGGGCGAACCAGCCTGACACTTTGCCCAGCGACGTCATCACCGACCTTCTGGAAACCGCAGCGGGGACCATCTGGATTGCCACGCAGGGTGCCGGTGTGGCGCGGATTGACGAGGCTGCCGATGGTGCGTTGTCCTTCGACGTCATCGGCAAACGTGATGGCCTCAGCGCAAACGCGATCGGCAGTCTGCTCGAGGATGGCTCCGGCAAGCTGTGGATCGCCAGCATCGTCGGCATCGACGAACTGGATCCGGTGACACGACGCATCCGCAACCTCGAAGCCAGTGACGGATTCGATCGCTCCGGATATTTCATCGGCTCGAACGTGATGGACCCGGATGGTCGGATCTATTTCGGAGGACTGCTCGGACTGGTGGCGTTCCACCCCAGGGACTTTCGCGAGAGTGGCCGTGCGCCATCGGTGACGCTGACCGACATCGTCACGGTCGGCGGCAGCTCGGCGCGTGCCGATCGACGCCAGCGTCGCCATGCAGCGTATCTCGATGAGCTCGTGCTCGGTCCGCAGGAAAGTGTCTGGTCGGTGAGTTTTTCAACGATGGACTTCCTGGGGCCGGAGAACACGCGTTACCAGTTCCGCCTGGAGGGCCTCAATGATCAATGGCTCGAACTGCCGCGCGGACAGCGGACAGCCAGCTTCACGCATGTGCCGTTCGGCCGTTACCAGCTGCTGGTCCGTGCCCAGGACGCGGCCAGCGTGGACTACGGTCCGGTCAAGATGCTGCCGATTCTGCTCGAAGCGCCATGGTGGCGCCGCCCGATAGCCTTGATTGCCTATGTCTTGCTGGCGGTGGGAATGATCTCGCTGTTCGCATGGCGGATTCGCCGGAATCTTGCCGAGCGCGCACGCCAGCAGGCAGTGATCGCCGCCAACGAACGACGGCTGAGGTTCTCACTGTGGGGCAGTCGCGACGAACTCTGGATTACGATGTGCCCTCGCGATATGTGCGCCGGGACAATGCTCTGGCCAATGCGTTTTCGCCCGGGATCCGCGACGGCGGTGATATTGACGCCTTTGCCCAGTTGATTCACCCTGACGATCGTGCGCCGCTGGCGCAGGCACTCGCAGACCACATCACCGGCAAGAGCGAGTACTTCGAAGCCAGCTTCCGCGCGCGCAACGAACACGGCGATTGGGCGTGGTTCCTGCAGCGTGGCCAGGCAGTCGAGCGCGATGCCGAAGGCAAGGCAGTCCATCTGATCGGAACGACCCGCGACATCTC
>JBEIPT010000489.1:0-2657 GCA_040376895.1 Lysobacteraceae bacterium
CGTAACCGCGAACCGTGCGCGAGCCACCTGCAAAGAAGTTCTCGTACGGCGGCACACGCGAACTGCCGCTGCCGTAGTCCTCCGACGCCGCGACGTTGATGTTGAATTCAACGAAGAACTTCCACGGCAACGGAATGTACTGCTGCATCCGGTAGGTCGCGGTCGCAAATTCGAGATCGCTGCCCGGAATACGAATGTCCAGGTTCAACTGGTGCAACGAACCGCGTGACGCGAAGAACGTACGGTTGCGCGTATCGCGCGAGATACCCGTGCGGAATTCGTAATCGGTATAGCTGGTGCCATGGTCGATGACGAATGCGAGCACCTGATCGGACGTTGCGTTCGCAAACGTGTCGATCGCGGTTTTCTCGATGCCGAAGCCGGCGCGCAAGGACGTGAATTCCGACAGCGGAATGCCGTAGGTCAGCGCGGTGCCGATGGTGTTGTAGTTGAAGCCCGAACTCTGGCGGATGACCGAATCCGCCTTGCGATAGTAGGCCGATACGGTCTGACTGATGCCGTCGTTGGTGAAGTAAGGATCGGTCCAGCTTGCGCTGATCGCCCGTGAAATCGAGTTGTTGCTCAGCTCGAAACTGACGCGGTTGCCGGTGCCCAGGAAGTTGGTATGCGTAAGGCTGCCGGTGACCAGAAAGCCCTGCGATCCCGAAAAGCCCACGCCGAACTGCACGGAGCCTGGCGGACGTTCCTTGATCTTGAAATTGATGTCGACGAGATCATCGGTGCCCGGCACGGGCTGTGTCTCGACCTCGGCCTCTTCGACGAAAGGTAGCCGCGCGAGACGCACGCGAGACCGCTCGACGCTGCTCTTGGAAAACGGTGCCGCCTCGAGCTGGCGCATTTCGCGGCGCAGCGTCTCGTCGTGGGTACGGCCGTGGCCGGAGAAATTGATGCGGCGGACATAGGCGCGCTTGCCCGGTTCCACCATGTAATTCAGCGTGACTTCCTTGGTTGCTTCGTCAACTTCGGGAAGCGGCGTCACCTTGGCGAACGCATAGCCCACGTCGGACAACGCAGCCTCGATGCGGTTGGAACTCTCCGTCGCTTCCTTGCGCGAGAACCACGCCCCGTCGCGAGTGGACAGGAACAGCTTGAGGAACGCCGGCTGCAGGATCGTTTCGCCGGAGAACTTGCTCTCCTTGATCTTGTAGCGATCACCTTCCTCGATATTGATCGTGATGAAGATGTCTTCCTTGGTCGGAGACAGCTGCACCTGCACGGAGGCGACTTCGAACTTCAGGTACCCACGATCCTGGTAGTACGACGACAGCGTTTCCAGATCGCCGCTGAGCGTCTGCTTCGAGTACTTGTCCGATTTCTGGAACGGTTCCCACTTGTTGGTCTTGTCCAGCTTGAAGACGTCGAACAGCTCTTCGCGCGTATAGACCGTGTTGCCGAGAATATTGATGTCCCGGATGGTGGAAACCTTGCCTTCGGTCACATCGATCTTCAAATCGACGCGATTGTTCGGCAGCGGCTCCACCGTGGTCTTGATTTCCACGTCGTAGTAGCCGTTGGAGTAGTACTGCCGCTGCAGTTCCTGCTCCACGCCGTCCAGCAATTCGCGCTTGAAGAGTTCGCCTTCGGTCAGGCCAAGGTTCTTCAGCGACTCCATCAATTCGTCGCCGCCAACCTTCTTGTTGCCCTCGATCTCGAACTTCGCGATCGCAGGCCTCTCCTTCAGGAAGATCACCAGCGTTTCACCCTGCGCCTCGAGACGGACATCCTCGAACAGGCCGGACGAGTACAACCCGCGCATCGCCTGCCGCGAGGTCTGCGGATTCATCTGATCGCCCACCGACAGCGGCAGGTAGGTCAGAACCGTTCCCTCATCGAGGCGTTCAAGGCCCTCGGCGCGAATCTCGCGAATGGTGAACGGGTCAAAAGCCCAGGCGCCGGGAAGCCAGAACATGGCTGCCGCGCCCGCGATCAGTCTGAGCCGATAACGCTTGTGTAGTTGCCCCATCGCGGGTGTTTTCTTCCGCGCCTTCAAACGAGGCGCATGATGTCGTTGAACAAAGCCAGCACCATCAGCATGCCGATGAACGCCAGACCCACGTACTGCGCTGCGATCTGCGCGCGCTCGGACAAAGGTCTGCCCTTGACCCCTTCGATCGCGAACATCACCAGATGACCACCATCGAGCAACGGCACCGGCAACAGATTCAACACGCCGAGACTGACGCTGACCACCGCCATGAAGCTGAGGAATGAAACGAGCCCGATCTGAGCCGAATCTCCTGCCACCTGTGCGATCTGGATCGGACCACTGACGTTCTTTACCGATACTTCGCCGAGCACCATGTGCCAGAGCACTCGCAGCGTTAACTGCGTCATCTGCCATGCCTGAGCGATGGCTGCAGGTATCGCATCCAAGGGCCCGAGCCGGCGCGCGGCGCGCAGATTCTGCCACAACTCCTCATCAACGGCCGGACCGGCTCCAAGCCTTCCGACCTGTCGCCCGGCCTCGTCAACGCTAGCCAGCACCGCGTTGAGGTCCACGCGTGTACCAGCGCGTTCGATAGCGAACCGCGTGACCGCGCCAGGACGCGCCTGGATGGCCTTTACCAACTCACTCCAGTCCGCGACCGGCTGGTCCTGCACGGTGAGCACGCGATCGCCTGTCTTGAACCCGGAAG
>JBEIPT010000558.1:0-2091 GCA_040376895.1 Lysobacteraceae bacterium
TGACACCGTCTCGCTCACATCCAGCAGGTTCGACAACTGCACCATTTCGCCCATGCGCCCACGAACGTACACAGCAGTCAGTGCATCGGGCGTCTGGCGCTCACCTTTTTCAAGCTGCACGATCACGTTGTACTGCTCGGAGCCCCGCTTGAAGCGAGTGACATTGCGTCCGCCCATCAGCGTTTCCAGAGTCCGGCCGACGGTCGCAATATCGGCGCCAACGGATGCGGCCTTGTCACGATTCACGTTGACGCGCAATTCCGGCTTGTTCATTTCCAGGTCGGAACGCGCCTGCACAAAGCGCGGATCTTTCGCCAGCTCGGCCTTGAGCGCGTTCATGATCTCGCCGAGCCGTTCGTAACTCTCGGTGGTTTGTACGACCATTTCGAAATCGCGACTGTTGAAGCCGCCACCCAAGGCAGCCGGAACCTGCGGGAACGCCATGATGCCGGGAATCTGCTGGAACCGACCAAACAGTTCACCAGCCACCTCTTCGGCACTGCGTGTGTGCTCACTCCAGTCCTTCAGGCGCGGGAACGACATGGTGTTGTTGACGCTCGGCCACCCCACGAACACGAAGTAACGCTCGATCTCCGGCACCTGCGAATAGGCTTCTTCGATCATGCGGGCATACCGATCCATGTATTCAACCGTCGCACCTTCCGGACCCATGCCGAACGTGAACACGAAGCCGGGATCTTCTTTCGGTGCCAGTTCCGACGCAAGACGGGTCTGCGGCACAGCCAGGAACAGGACAATCGCACCCAGACCCAGGCTGGTCGCAGCCGAGAACACGATCATCCGGTGTTGCAGTGCCTTGCCGAGCCAACGGCGATAACCTGCCGTGAGTGCATTCAGTGCCCGCTCGCCGACTTCGTAGAATCGCCCTTGTTTCTGATGGGTGTCGACCAGCAGCTTCGAGCACATCATCGGTGACAGGGTCAGCGCAACGAAGCCGGAAACGATCACGGCGCCAGCAAGTGTCAGCGCAAACTCCACGAAGAGCCGACCCGTCGCTCCGGCTGAGAACGCGACCGGCAAATACACGGCCGCCAACGTGAGCGTCATCGCGATGATGGCGAATGAAATTTCCTTGGCACCATCGATTGCCGCTTCAAAACGACTCTTGCCCATTTCAACGTGGCGGTGCACGTTCTCCAGCATGACGATGGCATCGTCGACCACCAGACCGATGGCCAACACCAATGCCAGCAACGTCAGCGTGTTGATCGAAAACCCGAAGACGTACATGAGCACACAGGCGCCGACCAACGACACCGGGATGGTCACCAGCGGGATGATCGTGGCGCGCGCACTGCGCAGAAACAGGAAAATCACCAGCACGACCAGCACCACTGCCTCGATGACGGCCTCATAAACAGCGTCAAGCGATGCCTGGATGAAGATCGTCGAGTCGTAACCGATCTCCACCTTCATGCCTTCGGGCAATTGTCGCTGGATCTGCGGCAACGCTTCTTTGACAGCCTTCGAAATATCCAGCGGGTTCGCCACTGACTGTCGCACCAGACCCAAGGGCACTGCGGGCTTTCCGTTGAACCGTCCCAACCAGCGATCGTTGTCCGGCCCGAGTTCGACGCGGGCAACATCTCCGAGCCGAACCAGATATCCCGACTCGTCACGCAGAATCACCTGCATGAACTGCTCGGGTGTTCCCAGATCGGTTTCGGCCAGCACAGTGAATTCGCGTTCGCGGCTTTCTATGCGTCCAGCCGGAATTTCGACATTCTGATTCCGCAATGCCCGCTCGACATCTTCCGGCGTCAGTCCCTGTGAAGCCAGACGATCGGCGTCAAGCCAGATCCGCATCGAATACTGCGCGGCGAACAAACGTGCTTCAGCCACGCCCGGAATGGATTGCAGGCGATCCTTGACCAGACGTCGGGCGAGATCGGCGACTTCCAGCGCACTATGGCGATCACTGTTGAAGCTCAGCCAGATGATCGGCTGCGAGTCGGCTTCCTGCTTCTGGACAACCGGCTCCCGGGCGTCGAAGGGCAGGAATTCGCGTGCCTGGTTCACCCGATCGCGGACATCCGAGGCTGCGCCGTCCGGACTGCGGTCCAGATTGAA
>JBEIPT010000098.1:0-10746 GCA_040376895.1 Lysobacteraceae bacterium
AATATGATGACTGAAATGACCACCAAGCGGCAGGTCGGCATGGCTGCGCCTGTTTTCCAGTCGGTTGACCTATTCGACCGCCCCATCGACCTGCGCGATTATCAAGGCCGCTGGCTGCTGCTGTCGTTGGATCGCCTGTCGAGCAATCGCCTGACCATGACGCAGGAGTTCATTGCCAACATGCTCGGTGTCCGTCGGGAAGGGGTCACGCTGGCCGCGTTGAAGTTGCAGCAACTCGGCGCAATCTCCTATTCGCGCGGACTGATCAAGGTTCTGGATCGCGAAAAACTCGAGTCCCTGAGTTGCGAGTGCTACAGCGTGGTCAAGAAAGAGACGGATCTGCTGCTCGACTATCTACCCCAGCGTCAGGTCATCACGAATCCCGACACCATTCCGACCGTGACACTTCCGCTTGCTGCGGCCTGACGCACATCGGCTCGATCAATCACCACCCTGGTGGTCGTTGAAGTCAGGGGCGACCCAGGCAGTCGCGATACCTTTCCGGGCACTTGAACAAAACAAGGCATGGATCGGCAGGTTGATGCTGAGCCCATGCAAAGTCTTGCCTTCTACGCCACTTCCACCCGATTGCGGCCGTTCGATTTGGCCAGGTACAGCGCCTGGTCAGCTCGCGCAAGCACCGACACCAGGCCAGATGTTTCGCCCCCCTGGATTGCTGAGAGGCCGATGCTGGCGGTGACGACGATGTCACCCTGGCTGATGGTGAAGGTCTGCGCTGCAATGTGGCCGCGGAGGTCCTGCAGGATTCGGATGGCGTCGCGGGCTGCGACTCGCGTCAACACAATCAGGAATTCCTCGCCCCCCCAACGCCCCACATGAGCATCCCGGGACACATGCTTGCGAAGCCTCGCGGCGAACTCACGCAGCACGCGGTCGCCATCGGCATGCCCGTAAGTGTCGTTGATCGATTTGAACCGGTCGATGTCGACCAGCGCCAAGGCCAACGGAACGTTCTCGGTGCGGTACTGGTTCATCGCCTGGTCAAGCACGGCCATGGTGGCGCGACGATTCGGCAGTTGGGTCAGGGAATCGGAATTGGCTGCCCGATCCAATGCGGCTGCAGTTTCAACCAGGGCCGCATGCACACGCGCCAGTTCGTCGCGACTGGCCTTGAGTTCGGCATTGAGTCTCTGCGATTCGCGGAAGCGGAACGACACGAACGTCAACCCGCCCAACACAACGAGGAACGCACAGACCAACGCAATGCCTGCCCAACGCTGGCGCGTGATGCGCAAACCCTGGATCTGATTGTCGCGTTCCAGCAGCTTCTTCTCGGCTTCGACCCGCTGCTGATTCAAGTCGGCTTCGAGCCCGGCGATCTTTCGACTGGCCGTCTCGAGGGACAACTCGCGATCGAGTTCGGCATGTGCCTTGCGGGACTCAAACGCCGCTTCCGCGTCACCCAATGCCAACTGGACATTCGACAAGGCATCCAGTGCTTCGCGCTCGAGCACCTTATCGCCAAGGCGGCGCGCGTCGTAGACCGTACGCCCGCCCTGCGTGCGCGCTTCCTGATAAAGCCCAAGAGCACTCAGCACCCGAAGCTCGGATAACCGCAACAGCACCTGATCGCGCAAAGCCACCGAATTGAACTGAGTCATTGCCTTGTCGGACCAGTCCTTCGCTCCTGCCAGATCACCTTGGGCCAATCGCACTTCGGCGAGTGTCGTGAAGGCGTTCACCTTGTTGGGCGGGCTGCCGGACAACTCGGCATCTTCTGCGGCGGCTTCGGCATAACGCAGCGCCTCATCGATCCGCCCGGATTTGAGCAGGGACTTGCCGA
The DNA here is from genome assembly GCA_040376895.1 of Lysobacteraceae bacterium. Lineage (GTDB taxonomy): Bacteria > Pseudomonadota > Gammaproteobacteria > Xanthomonadales > Ahniellaceae > Ahniella. The sequence goes on from JBEIPT010000098.1 coordinate 1,805, forward strand.
GTTCACCGCGCAACGCAATCCCTTCACGGCGGTCGCGCTCTTGCAACAGACCCAGCGCCCGAATCATGTTCTCGGCGCCTAGCTCTTCGTCTTCGAGGTTACGGTACAGGTTGCCAAGCAAACGGTGGCTGCGAGCCATCTCCTGCCGGTCATCCAGGCGGGTGGCAATCGCCAGGGCCTCGTTGTGTTTCATCAAGGCTTCGGCAAACTGGCCGATGCGCCCATAGATCATGCCCATCGCATTCAGCGTGTGCGCTTTGCCCCGAAGGTCGCCCACTTTCTCGTAGTTGCCCAACGCTTTGTCGAATTGCCGAACCGCGAGTTCCGGCCGGCCGTCCTTGCGATCCAGGACACCACGTTGATAGTGAACTTCGGCCTGCCAGGCCGGCTGCTGCATGAACCTTGCCAGCATGTTCATGCGATCGATCAGTTTCAGTGCCTCGGGCGTGCGACCGCGATTGGCGAGCATGGCTGCCATCCGGGCGTTTGCCTGGAACTCCAGATCACGGAGACCCAACCGACGCGCTTCATCCAGCAATTCGGTGAGGCTTTCCAGAGCCGGCTCGGGCTGTTCAGCTTCGTCGGCAAATTCGGCCACCGCCAACCGCCACCAAGCTCGGTCAATCGGACCGTCTGCACGTTGTTCGGCAGCCATGGCCTGAGCCTGAAGAACCTCCAGAGTGGCGCTGCGATCGGCACGGATTCGCGCCACCGCATCGGGCTCACTGGAGTCGCGCGCAATGGCCACGCCTGCCAGCAGGCAGCCAAGGGCGATCGCCAGTACGCGCCACAACCCAGGTTTCCTCATGGCGCAATGGTAGCGAGAGCGGCGCCGAATTAAGCGTTGTTCACATCATATGGCTGATTTTGTTCAGGAATCGGACCCACGGAACACAAAAAAAGGCCCGCGGTTTGCACCGCGGGCCCGATTTTTCAGAAGTCAACCGAGGATCAGAACGTGACCGACCAGGTGTTGATGTAGCCGGTATCGCCCGTTGCAGCATCCTGCACACGCAGGTTCCACGTGCCGTTCAGCAGTTCGGACGACAGGTTCAGCGTTACCGTCTTGATGATGTTGTCGGTACCGGCGCCAGTGCGGTTGTGGATGTTGTACAGCGTGCCATCCGGAGCAACGAGGTCGACCTTCAGGTCACCCTGGTAGGTGTGCACGATGTTCACCGACACCGAAGCCGTGGCCGGGGCATTGCCAGTCCGACCGCTGACCGTGATCGGCGAATTGACGGTTGCGTTGTCGGCAATCGCGACATCGGTGCCGTTCGTGTAGGTCTGGGCCGTGCCACCGCCGCCGCCCGTGGTGTAGCTACCCTTCAGGCTGACGCCCGTGAATGCCGAGTAGGCTCGCAGAACCACGTAGTAGGTCCCTGCCTGCGCCGTGGCGATGTTGCAGGTTTCGGCATTGCCGCTCAGGTACGGACGGCAGTCGTAGACCGTGGTGGTAGGGGCCGAACCGAACTTGACGTACATGTCGGCGTCACCGGTGCCACCGCTCATGACGAAGGACAAACCGGTTGCACCGGCCGGAACCACCAGCGTGTAGGTGACCGAACCGCCCGCCGTCGCCACTGCGATGCCGGTGGTTGCCACGCCATTCGTCAGAACGTTGCCTGCCGGAGGTGCCGCGACCGTGACCGCCGATGTCTTCGTGTTGGTTGCGCCGGCGTTGTCGGTGACCGTCAGGCTGACGTTGTAGGTGCCTGCAGCCGTGTAGGTCTTGCTCGGGCTCGTGGCCGTCGACGTGGTGCTGTCACCGAAGTTCCAGCTGCGCGAAGCGATCGTGCCGTCCGAGTCCGTGGAGCTGTCGGTAAACGTTGCCGACAGACCCGAGGTGGTGAACGTGAAGTTCGCCGTCGGGGCCACGTTGGCGGCCGAACTGACCGTCACTGCGCGCGTCGAACTGTTCGTGGCACCGGCATTGTCGGTGACCGTCAGTGTGACGTTGTAGGTGCCGGCTGCAGCATACGTGCGGCTCGGATTGGTTGCAGTGGAGGTACCACCGTCGCCGAATGCCCAGCTGCGCGAAGCGATCGTGCCGTCACTGTCGGTCGAGCCATCCGTGAAGTTGGCAGTCAGGCCAGCCGTCGCGAACGAGAAGTTCGCCGTCGGTGCGACGTTGCCACCGGTCGGTGCGAATCCACCCTTGACGTAGACGTCGACCGATTCGGCGGTGCCGCCAGTTTCGTCACGGTTGTCGGTGTAGATCGCCATGATGTCGTTCATGACCATGTCCATGCCGTTGTAGTCACCCCACTCGTTCGCGTTGGTGATGTTCTTCGACGTGGCCGAGGTCAGACGCGTACCGGCAGAGAACGTCACGCCGCCGTCGGTCGACACCGAGTAATACAGGTCGGCACCGGTACGGTTCGTGCTGTTGCGGGTGTCGTAATAGGCAACGAACACACGGCCCTGGTTGTCCACCGACAACCACTGGTTGAAGCGGTCAACCGTGCTGATGTTCGTGGTTTCATGCCCATAGCTCGCCGTCCAGGTGGCGCCACCGTCGGTGGACCGGATGACCTTGATCACCGAATGGTTCGAGGCGGCCGTGGTGTTGTTCTCGGCCGTGTTCGTATCCGTGTAGGCGCAATACAGACGATTGCCGAAGGCACCGGCCGTGGTGTCGGCCTGGCAGGAGACATAGACGAACACACGACGCGACTCCATCGCCGGAATCGGGAAATCGAAGTCGGCGTTGAGGGTGGCCGCAGTCACGGCCGCCGCAAACGAAGTGCCGCCGTCGGTCGACTTGGCAATGCGGATCTGCTTCGCATTGCTGCCACCGGAAGTGGTCGGGAACACGAAATACGCGTTGCCGGCCTTGTCCGACATCAGGTCACTGCCGATACCGCGACTGGCGCTGTCGATCGTGAGGTTGGAAGCCAGCCATGTGGTTCCGCCGTCGGCCGAACGCGAGAACTTCTGGACGTTGTTTTCGTGCCAGGCCATGTAGATGTAGCCCTTGCGCGGCGACGTCGCATAACTGTCGACGTGCATGTATTCCTTGTCCGAGACATTGCCGGTGGACAGGGTTTTGGTCAGCACCCAGCTCGCGCCTTGGTCCGTCGACCGGTAGAACAGCACGTTCGTGCCGCTGCCGACGACCGACGACAGCGCACCGGCATAACCGACCGTACCGTCCGGCGACCAGGCAACCGTTGGGTCGCAGCAGGTATTCGCCAACGAAATCGGGGCGCTCCAGGTCAAGCCACCGTCCGTCGAGCGCCACATTTTCTGGCCCGAACCCGGGCCATTCGTGCCGGCGATCACGACGTTCGTGTTGGTCGGGTTGATCGCAACGGCCGATTCCGAAGCCCCGGCCGGCGTGGTCACACGCTTCTCGTTGCCGGACAGGAAATTCGGTGACGTATCTGAGGACTGACGATCCGTCAGGATCTGGTAGCTGCCTGCTTCGGTGCGGTTGACCGACTCATGGCGCGAGCCATTCACTTCGTAGCCTTGGTACTTGGCCAGGAAACCCTGCAGCGCACTGCGCGGGTATTGGGCCGGACCGGATTTCGGCAGATTCGGGTTCGCCTTGCGCATTTCAACGCGGTAGAACGCCGGGATCGCGATGATCGCGTCAGCTTCGTTCGGCGACAGGAACGCCAGATCGCGCTGGGTCAGCGCGTAGTTCCGGTCATCCCAGGGGCCGATGCTCGTCAGGGCCGCATAGTTGACGCCGGTATCGGCGCCGCGGCTCTGAACAACCTGCACGGCAACCACCTGCCCGCGACCGGTCGAGATCTGCGCGCCGGCCGGCGTCGCCAATACGGTTGCAATACCAAGCGCCAGAGCGCCCAAAGTGTTTCGAGTACTACCGTTCATATGCGTGGATTCCTGATTGTCTTGACGCTTTCCAAACGTGCCGGTGGCACGCTCCCAATGCGGTATTTTTGGTTTCCGGCCCGGGTTCCGCTGCCCGAACCGGACGCACCTGATCCACCGGGCGCCGTTAGGCCCTCGGTGGATCCCTGATGAGTCGGTACCGCCAGACTGGATGGACATCCGTCTTGAGGCGGAGGCCGGCATGAATACACGTTTTGATCACAAACATCTTGACGCACTGCAGCGAACCCGATCAAGCCGCCATCCGGGGCCGGACACACGTGATACCAAAAGGCGGTGATATTTCCGGTCGCCGATCATTACAATCGGGAACAATTGACCCTCGAATGGCGCTTCACTGTGATCCAGGTTCCCGGCTATCTGATCAAGAAGGAAATCGGCGTCGGAGGCATGGCGACCGTCTTTCTGGCCGTGCAGACCTCCCTCGAACGCGAAGTGGCGCTGAAAGTGATGAACCCGGCGATGGTCGCCGACGCCACCTTCTCCAAGCGATTCATGCAGGAAGCCCGCACGCTGGCTTCGCTGTCGCATCCCAACATCGTGGCGGTCTACGACGTCGGCATCACGCCCGAAAAACTGCATTACTTCTCGATGCAACACCTGCCGAACGGCGACTTTTTCGAGCGCATCAAGGATGGTGTCAGCGATCAGGAAATTCTCCGCGTGTTCGCGGGCGTGGCGCGAGCACTGGGTTACGCGCACCAGCGCGGCTTCGTGCATCGGGACGTTGCACCCGGCAACATCATGTACGACATCAACAACAATCCGGTGCTGACCGACTTCGGCATTGCCCGGACAGTCTCCAAGACCTCGCGCATCACGAATGCCGGCGTCAGCGTCGGCACCAGCCACTACATGAGCCCGGAACAGGCACGCGGTGGCGACGTCGATGGCCGCTCCGACATTTATTCGATGGGCGCGGCGGTCTTTGAATCACTGACTGGCAGCCCGCCGTATACGGGTGAAGACGGCTTTGCGATTGCCTACGCCCACGTGTTCGAACCGGTGCCGCGATTGCCGTCGCAACGGTCCATGTGGCAGTCGCTGATCGACCGTTCGATGGCAAAGGACCCGGCTCAACGCTTCCAGAACACGGACGAGTTCCTGGTGGAACTGGCGCGTGTCGAACATCAACTGACCGGCACCCACCATGCCGATCCGGTTCCGAGAACATCGCAACAGTCGACGGTTGTCATGCCGACACTGGTGAACTCGACGACACCGATGGTTGCCAGCAACCCGGAGAATGCCACGCTGCTGGAACCCATGCCTCAGCCCAGAGTGCGGCCGAACAGCGGTAACGTGAACCAGGCCGAATCGTCGCCACCTCGAAACCGCATGCCCTTGATGGCCGCAGTCGGCGCGGTGGCGCTTGCGGTCTTGGTGGCGGGCGGCTGGTTCGCCTGGAACAAGTTCAAGCCGGTCGAGAGCGACACTGGCGGCCCAGTCGGTAGCTTGATCGCGCCCGTGAAGCCGGTTGATCCTCCGAAACCGGTTACCGGCGAAACAACGCCTGATCCCGACGAGGTGCCGGTCGACGAACCGGAACTTGCCCCGGATGACCCGGCACTGGCCTTGATCGTCCAGGCAACCGTGGTCAATCCAATCGAAGAGAACCTGCGCCTCGCCGGCAACGACCTGAAGGCCTTGCGTCTGTCGCAACCACCGGGTCGCAATGCCATTGATCGTTACCAGCTGGTCCTGAAACTCGACACCGACAATCCCCGGGCCATCGAGGGTCTCCAGGCGGTTGCGCGGAAATTCGCCGAACTCGCCGACGCCAAGCTGGCGGAAGGCAAGACGCCCGAATTCCTCGACCTCGGCAACCGCGCGCTGGCATTGGCCGACGTTCATGACCCGAGCGGTGCCATTCGCCAAACCGTGATGCGTCCGCGATTGGGCATCGTGGCCAAATCGATCGAGGCCGGTCGTGCTGCGGAAGCCAAATGGGACGAACCCGCAGCCTCCCAGGCGTATCGCCAGGCACTGGCGATCGATGCCACGAATGTCGACGCACAGAAAGGTCTGAAGCGCGCATCGACGCTTGGCAAACCAGGCTTTCTGTTCCTCGACAAATCGGCCACGGTGACTGGCCCTGAACTGGTCATTGCAAGCATCAACAACAAGCGCGCAGCAGTGAGTCGAAGTGAAATCACCGTGGGTGACTTCAAGGCCTATTGGAAGGCGCAAGGTGCCAACACCCGTGCCGCGCGTCCGAGTTGCCGTGATCGCGAAGGCGGCATCTTTTCGGGGTCCAAACAACGGACTTGGCAAAACCCCGGATTTGCCCAAGCCGATAGCCACCCGGTGGTCTGCGTGAACTTCGAGGATGCGAAGGCGTATGTCGATTGGATCAGTCGACAGACCGGCAAGCGCTACCGTTTGCTGACCGCCCAGGAATGGCGCGGACTCGCCGCAGGCACACCAGACGGCAGCAATTGCAAGGCGAACCTTGCCGACAGCCAGTACTCGACCGAATACCGCGAACGGGATGCCCTGACCTGCTCGGATGGCGCCGTCCACACGGCTCCGGTGAAACGTTTTGAGGCAGCCAAGTCCGGGCTTTATGATATGGTTGGTAACGTCCGTGAATGGGTTTCCGACTGTGATACCAAATGCGACAAGCACCTGGCCATGGGTACCGGCTGGGTCAGTACGCGGGATCAACTGTCACCGACTCAAGGTACGGGTTTCGACGCCGACACCGGGTTCAATTCGATTGGCTTTAGGGTCCTGCGCGAAATTGACTGAAGAACAAGCGCTTTTTTCGGAGTGTCCATGAAATTGCAGTTCCCCAATGGCGAGCACGCGGCCGTCGATCTGAAGCTTGGCGCCAACAAAGTCGGCTCGGCGACTGGCAATGAAGTCTTGCTGATGGCGCCGGGTATCGCCGCACATCACTGTGAAATCCATTTCGACGGTCACGTCGCCACCATCAAGGTGGTCAGTCCCGCCAACAGCATCGCGCTGAACGGCCGGCAGGTCATGACCGATGCGCCGATCAAGCCGGGCGACATCGTGTTGTTCGGAAAGATCGGCGTTCGCGTGATGGCTGGCGCACCGGTACCGGTCGCCGCCACCGCCAATGCGGGCGCCAAGGAAGCGGAAGTCGAAGACGGTCGCACGCGTGTCCGCCAGGCTCTGCCGCGGTACATGCTGCGCGGTGTTTCCGGCAGCACGTTCGGCAAGACCTTCGCGATTTATGGCGCAATGACCGTTGGCCGCAGCGCCGAATGCGACATTTCCATCCCGGCCGATGAAATTTCGCGTACGCATGCCAAGGTGCAGGTCATGCCGGACGGCATCTCGGTCGAAGATCTCGGCTCGGCGAACGGCACCTTCATCAATGACAAGCGGGTCCACACCGGACTCGCCAAACATGGCGACGAACTGCGTCTGGATACCGTGCGTTTCCAGGTCTTTGCGCCACATCTCGAAATGCAGGCTCAGGCGGCGAAAGCCAATGAACCGGCCCGTGCAGCCACCCCGGCTTCGCGCGGCAACGCCAATGCCGGCGGCGGCATGCCTGCCTGGATCAAGTACCTGGCAATCGGCGGACTCATCGCCGGAGGCGTCCTTGTCGCCTTGTATGCGGCCGGAATGTTGAACCTGCCGTCATGAGTCGCCACGACCCCAGCCAATCCGCGCAAGCGCAGGCGAGCACGGCAAGCGAGTACACCGTATCGCGTGCCGACTTGCCGCTGTCCTGCCCGAGCCCGGCCATGCAGCTGTGGAATTCCCATCCGCGTGTTTATCTGCCGATCGAAGCCGAAGGGGGCCACTCGGTGTGTCCCTATTGCGGCGCGTCGTATCGTCTGATCGATTGAGCCGGCGCCGGTCGCTGCGCTGCCGATGAGAGTCCTGCAGGTCCTGCCCGCGTTGGATGCGGGCGGTGTCGAGCGCGGCACCCTGGAAATCGCCGAGGCGTTGGTCCAGGCAGGCCATCAGGCCACGGTCATGTCTGCTGGAGGTCGCCTCGTCGGTGACCTCGAGCAGATCGGCGCGCGCCACCTCGTCTGGCCGATCGGACAAAAGGCCCTCCGGACGCTGGCGCTGGTGCCGAAGTTGCGCCGCCTGCTGGCCGATGGACAGTTCGACATCGTCCACGTCCGCTCCAGGCTGCCGGCCTGGATCACTTGGCTCGCATGGCGTGGCCTGCCTCCCAAGCTGCGCCCCAAACTGGTCAGCACCGTTCACGGACTGAACTCCGTGAATGCCTACAGCGGCATCATGCTGAAAGGCGAACGGGTGATTGCCGTCAGCGACACCGTCCGCCGGCACATTCTCTCGAACTACCAAAAGTTCGATGCTTCGAAGCTGGTGGTCATTCCGCGCGGCATTCGCAGCACCGACTTTCCGCACGGTCACAAACCCGAAGCTGGCTGGCGCGAACGATTTGTTGCCGAATATCCGCAATTGGCCGGCCCCGAACCTTGGTTGTGCCTGCCCGGTCGCGGCACACGCATCAAGGGCCATGATCACGCCCTCGATCTGGTCGCCGCATTGAACGCTGCAGGCATGTCAGTCCGCCTGATTCTGCTCGGTGCCCGACAGTCGGGTCGCGATCACTACACCGAATCACTTGCCGAACGCGCCCGCCAACTCGGCATCGACGCTCAAGTGGTATTCACTGCGCCTCGGCGGGATGTCCGCGACGTCTTCGCAAGCAGCGCTGCGGTGCTGCAGCTGTCGACCAAGCCCGAAGCGTTTGGGCGAACGGTCGTCGAGGCACTGAATCTTGGTATCCCGGTCATCGGCTTCGACCATGGCGGTGCTGGCGAACTCCTTGCAGAGTTGTTCCCGGCGGGACGGGTTCGTTTGGGTGATGCCGCAGAACTTCTCGAGCGGACCCGCTCGGTGCTGGCCGAAGGAACCAAGGTTCCGGCCTTCGATCGTTATCGGCTCGATTCGATGCAAGCCGCAACACTATCCGTTTACGCATCAATGTTGAGCAGTACATCATGACCTGGCGAGTGACCCTGTTGCTCTCTGTCCTGGCGCTGTTGCCGTTCGGTCGGGCCTCCGAACTACCCGTGCTGATCGGTGCCTTGGTCGGCATGGCCGATCTGTTCCGGGAT
>JBEIPT010000617.1:0-1622 GCA_040376895.1 Lysobacteraceae bacterium
CGAGACCGATCGGGTCCACGTCGAATCGGTGTCGATCGCGTATCACGCCCATTTGCGCGCACGGGAAGATCGCCTCCAGCATGGTGAAAGCGGGTCTGACCAACCGCCCAGTGATGTGTTGTTTGCCGACGGAATCGGCGACACGCCATTCGAATGTTCCGGCAGCGCAGATTGCACGGGATTCCGCGCAACGCACTTTCAGAATGACTCTGTGCAGGTCTACCGAATTCGTGGCGAGCAAGTTCAACAACTGGATGTCGAGGGCAACTGGACCGGCGAAGGTTATGAGGTTCGTTATGGCGGTGACCACCGTCCCGGCGACCGTTACGTTCTTGCCACACTCAATGCCCATCACGTTCCGGTGGTCGAAGCCGCTCGTCCTGTTGTCGACTTGTTCGCGGCCCCAGCCCAGTACCTGGCAATCGGGCCTGCAGCCATGCTCGATACGCTGGAACCGCTCCTGGCTGCACATCGCGGCGAAGGACTCTCCGCGCGCGCCGTGGCGGTCGAGGACCTTTATGCGCAGTTCGGCGATGGCAGCGCGGACCCAATGGCCGTGAAGCGATTCGTGCAGTCGGCGTACCAGGAACTCGGCACGCGTTACCTGCTGATTGCCGGGGGTGACACGTACGACTACTTCAACCATACCGGTGCAAATTCGGTCAGCCTCGTCCCGACCTTCTATCGCAATACCCATCCGCTGATCCGGTATGGCGCAACCGACATGCCATACGGTGACATCGACGATGATGGCCGCCTCGACCTCGCAGTCGGCCGCTTGCCTGCTCGTGATGTAGTGGAATTGCAGCGGCTCGTTGCCAAGACACTGCAGCTCCATGGCACGACTTCAAACCTGCCGGTGTTGATGGTCGCCGACCAGCCGGCGGACGATACTGACTTCGGTGCAGTCAGCGATGAATTCGAGATCCTTGCCGATGCCGGCTATCGCGCTTCTCGGCCTCCCGCTGGACGCGTGTTCCTGACTGCCGGCGCAAACATCCAGGCGGCACGCAACCAACTGTTCGCATCGATCAATGCCGGTCGTCAATGGGTGAGTTACTACGGCCATGGTTCACCGATTGGCTGGACCCAATACGGACTATTGGGCACCGCCGATGTCACCAATGGTTTGTTCACCAACACGGGTAACCCGATCCTCGCCACCATGTGGGGATGCTGGGGCGGCTTCTTCGTCGACCCCTACTATCAGGGCCTGAGCCACGCACTGCTGGCCGGCACTGACGCCGGCGCCGCCGCCGTGATTGCCGCATCAGGGCTCACTGAAACCAGCCATGACGTACGTTTTGCCAACCTGCTGGTTCCGGCCATGACGGCACCCGGGGTTCGAATCGGCGATGCATTCCGTGAGGCACAACGCCAGATTGCCACCGAAATGCCGGAGGCCCGCGACGTCTCCGTCGGCATGCAATTGCTCGGTGATCCCGCGCTTCGGCTTCACCCATGACCCAATCGGGCTGGTGTCCGTGATCCGGATCGCCAGTCTGATGTGGCCCGATCAGCGCTTCCCCTCTTGACTCCAGGTGCCCTACCCGGTTTAATGCGCGGCTCTTGCGCGGGACCTTCGCGCAACGGTTGGCCAAGTAGCTCAGTTGGTAGAGCAG
>JBEIPT010000061.1:0-12493 GCA_040376895.1 Lysobacteraceae bacterium
GCCCGCGTTCCAGAGCTTCCAGTGCGGCGACACTTGCACCCAGCTCGACATTGGCGATCACGCAGTCTCGATAGATTTGCGCGAACAGGGATCGGAATCGGGCCTGGCCGAAAGCGTCGCCGCCGACTCGCAGGCTGGCGTCGTCAAGCATGTCACTGGCTTGGCAGAACAACATGCGGGCCTTGGCCGGGTCGCGCTCGCGCTGGGCAAGCCGGCCGAGTGCATGCAGGACTTCAGCGTGCTGGCCGGTATTGGGTGCATCGCGCACGCGAATGGCCAGTGCACCTTCCAGCAACCGGCGAGCCTCAGGGAGCCGCGCCCGCGCCATCGCCGCCAACCCTGCGCCATGCAGAGCCCGGCTCATCGCCAACGATTCACTTGATTGTGTCCGGTACAGATCCAGCGCACGCTCGAACGTCGCTGCGGCCTGTGCGTTTTCGCCACGTGCCAGTTCGACGTGACCCCGTTCGTTCAGCGGATCGGCCAACAGGAAATTGTCGGCAGGGAGTTTTTCGAGGATCACGAACGCGCGTTGCCACAGTGGTCGCGATTCGGGTATCTGCTGGAGCTCTTCCAGCAGGATCGCCGCTTTGATCAGGCAGCCGGCCAGATCGTGGGATTCGGCATTGACCTTTTCGTTCAGTGCGATCGCCTGACGCATCAGCGCCAGAGCCTCGTCAAAGTCACCCCGGGCGCTGACGGCATCGGCAAGATTGGTCAGGAAGACGGCGTACTGAACGCCCGTGTCGTTCCTCGACATGATTGCCGTGGCCGCCCGAAGCTCCTGTTCCGCCGAAGCCAGATCGCCGGATTGCATCCACACCCAGCCGAGATTCGCACGCGCATTGGCCATGTCGATCGTTTCGGAATCGGGCGGGTACAGCGACAGTGCCTCGCGAAACCAGCGCCCGGCAGACTGGAAGTCGCCCCGAAATGCAGCGATCACGCCCAATCCATTCACGTACGCGCCCTGGTCTGCAGGGGGCATGCCGGCATCACGAACGAGTTTCAGGGCTTCCTTCAGCGCAGCTTCGGCTTCGTCGAGACGGCCGAGCAGCCTCAGGCTTCTGGCCATGGGCCGCAGACGTGCCGCCAAGGCTCGAGGATCGTCCTTGAATGCCCGTGCCAACGTCACCCCTTCACGGTAGGCCGCCTCGGATTCCGCATAACGATTCAGATTGCTCAGCACATCGCCGTGGAAGTTCGTGATCACGCCAAAATCCCGGCAGCGACCACAAGCTGCCAGTGCCTGTGCCACGGCGCGTTCCATGCGCGCCAAAGCCGCCAGCCCGTCCGAAAAACTTTCGATCTGCGCCAGGTTTGCCGCAAATCGGGCATGGATCAGGGAATCCGGCGCGAGTGTGTCCAGTTCGGCCAATCGTTCAAGTTGGATCTTCTGGGCGTCTTTCCAATCACCGGCAAACGATGCGCAATGGTTCTCGGTCTCGCTGATCCGGATGCGCAACATCGGCAACTTGATTGCCTCTCGGGCATCTTTTGCCGCCTTGCGGCAGGACGGCCAGTCCCTTGCGCGATGATACGTTTGGACCGTGCGCCACCAGACCAAGGGCATCTGCTCGGGCGTGGCGACTTCGCGTGCTTTCATTTGCAGTGCCGCTGCGCGATCAAACTCCTTGTCGTCGATGACCTGGATCCACTCGTCATCGATGCGCTCCAATTCCGGTGCGTCGGTCATCGACGCTGCCCGCAGTTCCTCGCGTCCGGCGACCCAGTTCAACGAGATGACTTTGTCGTCACGACGGACGCGAACGGTCAAGGGAGCTGCCAGCAAACGGTCGGTTTCCAGCAATCGAAACGTCACCGCATCGCGGATGGGCTCGGCTTCAGCTTCGGGTTTCCCCTGTGGCCGGGCGTCGAGCGCTTCGTCGCCGACATGAAACATTGCCTGGTGATCGAGTGCCGACGATACGACCTCGACGATGCGAACCTGAGCGTGGCCCACCGTGGCAGTTCCCGCCCATATCAAACCGAACAGAAAACCGGCGGCGCGGGGCAAATGGCTCATGGACAGTGCACTCCTTCGATTTCGCGGACTATTTGACCGGCTCTCGAATGGCATCGCAAGCATTCTCTGAACGCCATTCGGGGCTGCAGAACCTCTGAGCAAATTCGAGGGTTGCTACGGTGCAGGAATGCACCGGCGCAATCAACGACGCAAGTCGTTGATTTTCTCAGGGAGCCGGATTGTCGAGTTCGAATCGTTTGATCTGGATGCCGGGATCCTGATGGGCCAGTTCCCGCAGCCAATCGCCAACCGGAAACGACGCACTTGCTGCGGCGTCAATGCGCTCACTCAATCCGCCGACGCCACGTGTGACCCGTGCAGCGGCATACAACGCGCTGCGGTCGAGCGGCCGGCCTGCTTCGGCCAGTTCGAATCCGGTACTGGCCGGATGCAGATCCGGCACCGAGTTCGGAGACACCAGAACATAGAAACGCTCCCGTGCGCCGGGTGACGTCACTTGCCAGTCCTGATCACGACCGGCAACCCGACCCGGCAAGCGCAGGCGGCGCCCGGCGGGCAGCGGATTGGTCAGTTCACCCAGAGGCAGCGGAAACAACTGGAATACTGCGCCGCTGGCGTCTTCGTTCATGACGTACACATGTGCTGGAGATTCCAGTTCGATCTGCATCGACAACACGTCGCCGACACTCACTCGATCGCCATCCAGCAACGGATACTCGATGCCTCCGGTTGTGCGCAGAAGGCGCAATTGCGCGTCGATCGGCGGTCCAGGTCGCATCGGCCAGATGAACCACAACGCAGCCACCATCAACGCTCCGAAGCCAGCGCCGATCAATGCTCGTCGCGTCGAAGGCAGTGTCCGCGGGCGTCGTTCCGTTGTGCCATCCAGACGTTGGGTCGCGGCCATGCCGGCTGGACCGGGCAGGCATTGCCTCAGTGCTGCGGCAAATTCGCCGGCACGCTGGAACCGCCGCGAACGTTCGGGATGGACCGCACGCTCCACGACATCGGCGAGGTTCGCATCAATGTGCGGCTGCATGTCCAGCAAGTGCAAACGGCGACCCTCGGCATGGGCCTCCACCAGACCCGCAAGCGAATCCGATTCGACCGGATACCGGCCACTCAGCATCCGAAACACCAGAACGCCGAGGCTGTAGAGGTCATCGGCCGGCGTATTCTGGCCGCCGTTCAGCAGTTCCGGTGCCAGATACAAAGGCGTGCCGGACACGTGTGTCCGCTCCTGCATGGTGCGGGCGCTGCCAAAATCGATCAGCACATGTTGACCATCGTCATCACGCACGACGTTCTGTGCTTTCACGTCGCCATGCACGAGGCCGATGTGGTGGATGGCCGCCAGCGCCGCGCAGAGTTCGAGTGCGATCAGTACGGACTCGTGTGCCGGGATGATGCGTTGCGTGAGCAGACGGTGGGCGATGGACTCGCCATCGACAAGATCGGACCAGAAGCCGACATGTCCATCGACAATCTGGGCGCCGTGGATCTTGAGCACACCGGGATGGTCGATTCGAGCCATCTGTTGCGCTTCGCGCAGCAGGTCGTCGGCCCTGTCGCCTTGCGGGTTGCACAACTTCAGCGCAACTGTCCGGCGCAACAGGGGATCGAACGCTCGATAGACCACACCACTGCTGCCACGCCCGAGTTCATCAAGGATCTGCAGGTGGGCAAATTGTCGGGGCGGAGATTCCAATGATGCGGCCGTCGATCCTTGATTGGACGCCGGTACTTCACCGGCTGCGATCTGCTGGGCCGCACTGAAGTGGCCGGCAAGTGCTGCCAGTTCGCGCATACGTTGCAGTGCATGCGGCTCAACCTGATCAGCCAGTGCCGCCCAGTCGACCGGGAGGCCATCGGCGATGTCCTCGGCGACTTTCAGCAGCAGCGGATCGGGCTCACCGGTGTGCATTCATCAGCTCCGCCATGCGCATCAATGCACGGGCAATCTTCATTCGAGCCGCGTTGGCGCTGGGCGCTTCGATGGTTCGAGCGATTTCTTCGTGCGACAGGCCCAGTTCGATGCGCAGGATGACCGCTTCGCGCTGGTCCGGTTCGAGAGAGTTGAGCGCCTGTTCATAGGCTTGCAGGGTTTCCAGATTGACGGCTCGATCGAGCGGCAACGGATCATGCTCGACCACCTCCTCGGTGATCTCGTCATGGGCCGGACGGCGCGCGCTGCGACGGATCTCGTCTTTCAGGATGTTGCTCATGATCTGGCGTAAGTAGGCGAAGAAAGCGCCTGGTCCTTGCACTTCAAACGCCGGCAGCGCCTGGAACGCACGCAACAGGGTGAGCTGTACCAGATCGGCGGTTTCGTTGAGATCGCGGGCAGGGCCGGGCAGTCGCCCATGTGCCCAGCGCGACAACAGGGGCAAATAGCGTCGGATCAGCCGGTCACGAGCCTGGGCGTCACCGTCCCGGATACGTTCGACCAACTGATGTGTCGTTTCCAGATTCCCGCTCGACATGCCGCGCTCCAAGTTCACCGCGCGGATTATCCCATGGTGGTGACGTCAGCGCGGGTGTTGCGGCAATCGGGTTCAGGGCTGCAGAAAGGCTTCCACTTGGTCAGGTTTGAGTTCGCCCAACTTGGTTCGAACAATCCGGCCTTCGGCGTCCACGAGGACACTGAACGGCAAAGCAGCCAGGTAATTGCCCAGATTTCGGCTCGGGTCGCTCATCGGCTCACGTGGAAACACGATCGGATAGGCCATCTCGCGGTCGACCAGAAATTCCGAAACCGCCTCGGGGGTGTCGATGGCGATGCCGATGATCTGGATATCCGGGCGGTCCTTCGCCAACTGATTCAGCAGTGGCAATTCGTCCAGACAAGGCGGGCACCAGGTGGCCCAGAAATTCAGTACGACATGTTTGCCACGAAACTGGTCCAAAGAGTAGGGCAGCTGTTTCAGGTCCACGAGATCGAGCGACGGCAGCGGTTGGCCGATGACGGCCTCGGCACTCGCCGGCGGCGGTGGCAAAGCCGCAGTGCGCCTTTGCCCGAACCAGAACCCGGCGAATCCGGCCATCAGCGCGACCAACACGACGAACCACGGAAGCGCGCGTTGCATGGTTCAGTCCGTTCCGCGAATCGTCCGGTCGACCATGTCGGGGGTCAGGATCGTCGGCAGGATCTTGCCTTCGTTGGCACCCGCGGCGAAGTAGACATATAGCGGCACGCCAACGGCGCCGTGCTGTTTCAGGAATTCCGTGATCGCTGGATCCTCGTTCGTCCAGTCACCTTTGAGGTACACGGTGCCCGTATCGGCGAGCGCTTTCTTGAACCGGTCGCCACTGAGAGTGCTGCGTTCGTTGACCTTGCAGCTGACGCACCAGTCGGCGGTCATGTTGACGAACACCGGTGTGTTCGCAGCGCGCAGGCTGGTCAGTGTCGCTGCGGCATAGGGCTGGGTTGAACCGACTGCGTCACTCGCGTTGCCACGACTTGTCGGCAAGCTATGGATGGTCCACAAGGCCAGGCCGGACGCGGCCACCAGCAGGCCGACCAGGATTGTTCGCTGGACCGGCGTATCGGCGTAGCGGGACTTTTCCCACCACCAGAGTGCTGCCGTCAACGCGAGGGCACCCAGCAGCCACAGCGCCATGGCGTCGGCACCTCGCTGGTGACCAAGGACCCATGCCAGCCAGATCGCCGTGATGTACAGCGGATACGCCAACCATTGCTTCAGCGTTTCCATCCACGCGCCCGGTTTCGGCAGGCGTTGCGCGAGTGCAGGAATGAATCCGATCAGCAGGAACGGCAGCGCAAGCCCGAGGCCCAGCGCGAGGAAAATCACCAGCGCCACGAGCGAGGACTGGTTGAAGGCAAAACTCAGCGCACCGCCCATGAACGGAGCCGTACATGGACTGGCTACCACCACAGCGAGTACGCCGGTAAAGAAGTCGCCCTTCGCGCCGCCTTTGTCGACCAGACCTTGGCCAATGTTGGCGAGACCTGCACCAAACAGGACGACGCCGGAAAGACTGAGGCCGAACGCCAGCATGACGTAGGCCATCAGGCCGACAAAGAAGGGTTGCTGCAACTGGAAGCCCCAGCCAAGGGCGGCGCCGCCGGAGCGAAGTGCAATGACCAACAAGCCGACGGCCGCAAACGACACCAGTACGCCAGCGGTGTACCAAAGTGCATGGGCGCGCGCTTTGGCCGGGGTTTCACCGCTGCTGGTCAGGCTCAGCGCCTTCAAGGAGAGCACCGGCAACACGCAGGGCATCAGATTCAGGATCAGGCCGCCGAGTAGCGCTGCCAGCAGCGCCTGCAAGAACGAGAATTCGGGCAACGGTGCGGCTAGGGGTGCGACGACCGGCGAGTCGGCATTCGCCGAAACCGGCATTTCTTCGGCAATGGCCTGAGCTGTGGCGGCCCGCTCCTCGGCGCTGGCCGGACCAAACTCCGCCGGGACCGTGCGACTCATCGGTGGGTAACAGACGCCGTCCTTGATGCAGCCCTGGAAGTGCGCCGTCAGCGCGATTGCTCCCGCATCGCCGGTTCGACGTGCCACGCGGATCGGTACTTCGACCAGGTCAAAAAATACTTCAACGTTGCCGAACTCAGGGTCCAGCAAGGTTTGTGATGCGGGCCAGCGTGGTGTCCCGAGCTCACCCTGGGTGGCATCCGCCAATTCGAATCGGCTGCGATCGCGATACAGGTAGTAGTTCGGTGGCATCGTGAAACGAGCCAGGAATTCGTTGTTGCCACCGGCAATCACCTCGAAGCGGAACGCCTCGTCTTCCGGAAGTGGCAGGGTATCCGTGGCACCCATCTGCATGCCGGTCGTGCCACCCGACAAACCAGCCAGGGGATCGTTTGCCTTGGGTGGTGCGGCATCGGCGAGCAGTCCACCATTGTTCCCTGAACCCGGCAGGATCAGTGCACCTGTCGCCGTTGCCGGCGGAAGTTCCAGTCGCAGCACTTTTCGTTGCGGGGGATAACAGATGCCGATATCCGCGCAACCTTGGTATCCCAATTTCACTTCAACGGCGGTCGCACCGTCGGCTGCCTGTCCGATGAGTGTGGCCACGATTTCGCCGCGATACGTTTCCACCCGGCCGAAAAATTCGTCGTCTTTGGGTTCGCCCGGCGGCGTCTGCAGGGGTTCCGCGGTGAATTGGGTGGGGTCGACAATAGTTGCGCTGGTGCGCTCGCGGTACAGGTAGTAACCCTCCGCGATGCGGATCCGGAACTCCATCGTCCCGCGATCAATGACCCGGGACTCGATCGCAAAAGCTTCGTCAACCGGCAACAGGTCGGCTTCGCTGACGGCCTGGCTGGCGCCGAAGGGCGAGACCAGCAGCAGGGCAGGGGCGACGTGGCGCAGCAGCGATTGGGTCAGGGATTTCCAGTTCATGTCGCGGGTTCTTCCATGGTGATGCCCTGACAGACCGGGCTGGTGCGATAGTTCTGACGACTTCGGGTTCAACTCGAGATCGACCATGATTGCCAAAGTAAGTTCAAGGGCAGGTCATGGAACCGTGGGGCAGAATCAATCGCGGAAGTTCTCGAACTGCAGGGGCAGCTCGAAGTCGGTGGCGCGCAGGACAGCCATGGCCATCTGCAGATCATCCTTTTTCTTGCCGCTGACCTTGATCTTGGCTCCGTTGATCTGTGCCTCGACCTTGAGCTTCGCATCCTTCAGGCTGGCGATGATCTTTTTCGCCTTGGCCTGCTCGATGCCCTGCTGCACGGTGACCTTCTGCCTGGCTCCGGCCAGATTCACTTCGGGGTCGGCAAACTCCAGGCAGCGCGAATCGATATTCCGTGCCGATAGCCGTTGGCGCAGGATGATCTGCATCTGCTCGAGCTGGAATTCGCTCGGTGCCTTGACCGTCACGATCAGGTCATCGAGTTCGAAGCTGGCGTCGGTGTTGCGGAAGTCGAAGCGGTTGTTCAACTCGCGGCTGGCCTGGTCGATGGCATTCGTGAGTTCGTGCTTGTTGACTTCGGAAACGATGTCGAATGAGGGCATGGTGTGTTCTCAGGGTGTGGCGGGTGCGACGTAGTTGGTGTGCATGCGTTCCGGGCTGTTGGCGAGCAGCCAGACCAGCGTGGCCCAGGCCTGGACGTTCTGGCGCATTGCCGCCGGGTCGATCTTGTCGAACGTATCGTTGTCGGTGTGGTGATAGTCGAAATAGTCGGTGCCGTCCTGCTGCAGGTCGAACATCGGCACGCCGGCTTCGCGCAGGGCTACCAGGTCACCGCCGCCGCTTGCATCCGGGCCACCCAGTTCGATGCCGAGCGGATCGAGCACGGCATGCATCTCGCGCACCAGCGGCCATGCTTCCGGTGTCACTCCGGCATCGATCCGGTAAATGCGTCCTGCGCCAAAGTCGCTTTCGGCGGCACCGACATGGTTCTGGACTTCGGCCGCATGTGCACGGGCATAGGCCTTGCCACCCCAGAGGCCTTGTTCTTCATTGGCGAAAGCAACTACACGGATCGTGCGCAGTGGTTTCAGACCGAGTCGTTTGATCGCGCCGAGTGCAGCGGCCGTGATGGCCACACCGGATGCATCATCGATCGCACCGGTGCCAACGTCCCAGCTATCCAGATGACCGCCGATCACGATCACTTCTTCAGGCTTGCCGGTTCCGGTGATTTCGCCGACCACATTGTGTGAGGTGTACTCGCCGAGATACTTGCCTGCCAGCGAGAGTTTGAGTCGCAGGTCTGGCTGGCGTACCAGCAGGCGGCTCAATTGGTCGGCATCCGGATTGCTGAGTGCTGCGGCCGGGACGGCCGTCAGCGCAACCCGCTCGCCGTTGCTGAGCAGCATGGCCCGATCGGCGGCTGGCGTGCCGGCTTTGATCGAACTCATCGAAATGCCCATGCCGGTATGCGGCAATCGGTCGTGATCCGTGCCGATGGATCGGATCACCAGTGCCAGCGCGCCTTTTGCGGCGGCGATTTCGGCGCCTTCGGAGCGGACATTGACTCGCTGCCCATAGTCGGCGCCGTTGATCCGCTTGATCATGCGCGCCGAGACAAAAACGATCTTGCCCTTGAGTTGATCGGGTGTCGCCGCCTTCAAGGCATCCAGATCGTGCAACTCGATCACGGGTGCTTCGATGCCCGCTTCCGGTGTGGACTTGGACCAACCGAGCGACAGACCGTGCAGGGCCTGAGCCGAGTTGCCCAGCACTTCGATGCGGATATCGCCACGGCGCCAGACCGGGAAACGCACCGGCTCCAGCGTCACGCGGTCGAATCCCAGTTTGCGGAATTCCCGTTCTGCCCAGACCACTGCTTTGGCGTCGGCTTCGGATCCGGCAACGCGGGCGCCCACTTCGGTCGTCAATGACTCGGTGAGCCGATAAGCCGTGTCGTCGTCGGCGAGGGCTGCCTGCAGCTGTTTCGCTTGCGCGGTCACTTCCGGCGGAAGCAGAGGCGCCGGCGGCGTTTGCGCGTGAGTGGCCATTGCGGGCAGCAGGATCAGGGCAGCGAATTTCAGGCGCATGGCGACATCCGAGGCGAGGAAAGACCGTCGATTGTAGAAGGTCGGACCACGTGACGGAATGTGTCGCTGGTACGCCCTTGCCGGTGACGGAACGATCAGGATAAGTTGCTGCGCATTGACAGGCTGTATGCCCATGAACCTGCGGGAC
The DNA here is from genome assembly GCA_040376895.1 of Lysobacteraceae bacterium. Classification (GTDB taxonomy): domain Bacteria; phylum Pseudomonadota; class Gammaproteobacteria; order Xanthomonadales; family Ahniellaceae; genus Ahniella. The sequence continues at coordinate 9,620 of JBEIPT010000061.1, forward strand.
TTGTTGTATTTGGTTGCGATCGACGAGCATCGGCACTTCGGTCGGGCGGCCGCGGCTTGCCATGCGTCGCAGCCGACCCTGTCGGCACAGATCAAGAAGCTGGAAGAAGAACTGGGCGTGAGTCTGCTGGAACGTCCGAGCAAACGCGCCATGCTCACGCCGGTGGGCGATGCCATTGTAGCCAAGGCGAGGCGTTTGCTCGCCGAGGCCGAGGACATTCGTGAAATCGCCCGCCGTGCCCGCGATCCGCATACCGGCACGTGGCGTCTCGGCGCTTTTCCAACCTTGGCACCTTATGTGCTGCCGATCATCGTGCCCAGGATCCATGCGTCCATGCCGGGGTTGACCCTGCTGCTGACCGAAGAAAAAAGCGACGAGTTGCTGCGTCGACTTCGTGAAGGTCGACTGGATGCAGTGCTGCTGGCATTGCCGGTCGAAGATGCTGGATTGATCGCCGAACCCGTGTTCGACGAAGCGTTTTCGCTGGCGACACCGATCAATCATCCGTTGGCACGAAAGAAGTTCGCCGACCTCGACGACTTGCGATCGGAAGAACTGATGTTGCTTGATGACGGCCATTGTTTGCGCGCGCAAGTGCTCGACGTGTGTCACCTGTCCGGAGCTCGGGAGAAACCCGGATTCCGGGCGACCAGTCTCGAAACCTTGCGGCAGATGGTTGCCGCCGGGGTTGGCGTGACCTTGCTGCCGGCCCTGGCGATCGCCGGTTCGCCACAAGCCCATGTGGCGATCCGGCCGTTCCATCACGATGCGCCCCGCCGGACGATCGCGCTGGTCTGGCGGCGCAGTTCGCCGTTTGGCGATTTCCATCGCGAATTGGCGCGATTGATTTCCGCGGAGGTCGCAGTCACCTTAAGCGCCGTGTTGCCGGCGAGTGCCCGAAAATCGGCCCGACGTCGACGCTGAAAAGTCAGCGGCTGCCAGCAACTGGGGTGGGCAGTTCGGCTATTTTGCAGTCTGAACCAGCGGGAGACGGGCGATGTGGCAAATGATCAAGGATGGCTTCACGTGGGCCGGTTTTTTTGCGGCGCGACTGTTCGAAGCCCTGTTTGGCGAAATCGCCTGGACGCCGGCTCCCTGGCTTGTGCGTGGGGCGCAGAAAATCTGGCGAAATCGGCTGCCGCTGATCGGAACGCTGATCGTTGCGTTGATCGCATGGAGCGGTTGGAACTGGTGGCAGAACCGGCCGAAGATCGTCCCGCCGGAGGCCTTGATCGCGTCACTGGAAGCGCCCGGAAAAACCGATTACACACGTTCGCCTCCGATCATTCAGCCGGCGCTTGTTCGCTTCAATCACCCGGCCAAGCCGATCGATGCGGGCGACGAAGCCAAGGGCCTGGTGCTGGCGCCCCAGCTTTCCGGTCGCTGGAAATGGCTGGATGAGACTACCGTCGAGTTCACACCTGCAACGGACTGGCCGATCGGGAAGACGTATGAGGTGCGCATTGATGCCGAGGCCTGTTGTACGCGCATGCGCCCGTTTGGCCCTGCGGATCTGGCGTTTACGGTGGAACCGTTCAGTGCCAGTGTGACCGGCAGCCAGTTCTATCAGGATCCGACCGATCCTCGCATCAAGCGGGCCTTGTTCGACCTGGCGTTTTCGCATCCGGTAGACCCGGGTACTTTGGAGAGTCGAGTCGCTCTGTCCTTGAAGAATGCCAAGGATGAACCCCTCGAAGCGCCGGCCGTGACGGTCAGTTATGCTCCGAACAGATTGACCGCAAGGGTGCAGAGTGCGCCATTGACGCTTCCCGGCGAGGGCGGCATGGCCTTGCTCGCGGTGTCGGAAGGGGTACGTTCCCTGCTCGGTGGTGACGCCTTTGCGACCAAGCTGGAACTTGGCTTCGCTCTGCCGGCGCGCAACAGCCTTCAGGTCCAGACGCTGGAACCGACTGTCGTCAACAACGCCAGCGGGACGCCCGAACAAGTCCTGATGATCGGTTTCAACCAGGAGGTCGACGAACGCGAACTGATCGGGAAACTGCGTCTTCGTCTGTTGCCGGAGCGCACACCGGATCCCGAAGCGGAAGCTGGATCGTTTGATCCCAGTTGGTACAAAGGCACGATCACCGAAAAGGCCATGCGGGATGCAGTGGACCTGAAGCTCGAACTCATTCCGGGCGAGCGTGAAGTGGCTGCGCTGCACAGTTTCCGGATCGCGTTGGATCCCGGCCGCCAGATTCTGGTTGAAGTGAGCGGTGGCCTGAGTTCGTTCGGTCAGTTTGTCATGCCGCTGAAATACCAGGACGTGGCCACCGCACCGGATTTCCCGAAGCTGCTGCAATTTGTCGGCGAAGGCGGCTTGTTGTCCTTGCGGGGTGAGCGTCGCGTGAGCCTCGCCATGCGCAACGTGCCGTTGGCTCAGATGACCGTGGCGCGGGTCCGGCCCGAAGAGTTGCATCACCTCGTGCGCTTCAACGAAGGCGAGATGGTGAAACCGAGTCTGCGTGCGCTGGGTCGGGATGACTTGACGGAGCGCTTCAGCGAGATCGTCGAATCGCCGCCCGGAAAACAGCGAAGCGCGATCCACTATGCCGGTGTTGACCTCGGTCGATATTGGGAGGCCGGAACCAAAGGCGTGTTCCTGCTCAGCGTGCGCGAGATCAGTGCTGAAGACCGGGCCGCCGGTGCCGAGGAATACAGCGATCCGTTTGATCAGTACGCCTATTACGACGATGAAGGCTCACAACTCGATCGTCGCCTTGTCGTGCTCAGTGACCTGGGCGTGATCAGCAAGCGCCAGAAGAATGGCGAGCGGCGCGTGTTCGTGCAGAACCTGAAAGGCGGTGCGCCGTCCGCGAGTGCCATGGTCTCGGTGATCGGTCGCAACGGTGCGCGGGTTCTGCAGGCGGTCAC
>JBEIPT010000406.1:0-3501 GCA_040376895.1 Lysobacteraceae bacterium
CCCACGCGTTCCCGCAAGGGTCTGCCGAACCATTGTTGCTTGCGCTCGACGCGAATCAATGTGAGGTGACAGGTCACCGCAAGAATCATGAAGCCCGCAGCGATCCAGACATCCGCCACACCGGTGCGGGTCATTGCCACCGCAGATCCGGCCATCAAGGCTTGCACAAACATCGCCAGCAACCAGGTCTGGCGCAGGCTGAAGCCGGAGCGCAACAACAGGTGATGGATGTGGCGCTGGTCGGCCGAAAAAGCCGATCGGCCCTGGCTCAATCGGCGCAGGATCACCGAAACCGTGTCCACCAATGGCCACGCGAACAACCACAGCGCGGCAGCTGGTGCCAGGGCATTCGGCCGCTGTGACGTGTCGACGAGCAACACGCCCAGCAGCAGCCCGATCGGCAGCGTACCGGCGTCACCCAGGAATACCCGTTGCACACGCCAACGCAGCGGCCAGTTCCAGAACAGGAACGCCAGCATGCCAGCGCCTGCAGCGCCCAGCAGAAACAACAATCCGGCATCCGAACCGAAGCCGGCCATCAGCACATACAGTGCCGTCGCCACCACCAGGAACAGGCTGCTCGACAGCCCGTCCATGCCATCGACCATGTTGAATGCGTTGATGACGCCAACCACACAGAACACCGAGAACGGCATCATGCCCCAGCCCAGTCGGAGGTCATCGACCGCCGGAAGCAAAGCGCCCAGACTGGCCAGATGGACATCGGCAAACACCAATACCAGTGCCACGACATTGGCCTGAATGATGATGCGGGTTCGCGCCGACAGGTTCCAACGATCATCGACCAGACCCAACAAACACAGTGCCCCCATGCCGGCAAGCACCACCAGATGCCGAGTTCCAGCGGGCCCGGCCAGCCAGACCGCCAACACCACCGCCAGCATGACCGCCAAACCCCCGACCACCGGCACGTCGCCGAGATGGTGCTTGTGCCCGCCGGGTCGATCCATCCAGCCGGCACGCGGCGCCAACCACACCAACCCTGCGAGCAGCGCATGGGTACCGGTGAAGGTGAGCAGCCCTGTGGTCAGCGTTGAACCCATCAAAGTCTCGCCGTTTGCTGGTGTTCCAGAAACCAGTTGAAACTGTCTCGCAAACCTTGGGCCAAAGGTTGGCGCGCACGCCAACCCAGTGCACTCAGACGACTCACATCGAGCAACTTGCGCGGCGTGCCATCGGGCTTGCTTCGATCAAACACCAAGTCACCGGAGAATCCCACCGTATCGGCGACATGTCGGGCCAACTCGGCGATCGACAAGTCTTCGCCACATCCCACATTCAGATAGCGCTGATTGGGCTGGGTTTGATTCGCCCACTCCGCACGCGGCAGATTCATGACGAAGACCACGGCGTCGGCCAGGTCGTCGACGTGCAGGAACTCGCGTCGGGGCGTACCACTGCCCCAGACCGTGACGGACTCCGCACCGGCCTGCCGCGCCTCATGGAAACGGCGCATCATTCCCGGAATCACGTGACTGCCGGTGGCATCGAAGTTGTCACCCGGACCGTACAGGTTCGTCGGCATGAGGCTGCGATAGTCGCGGCCGAATTCCTGATCGTGCGCTTCACACAAGCGGATGCCGGCAATCTTCGCCAAGGCATAGGCCTCGTTCGTCGGTTCCAGCGCGCCCGTCAGCAGCGATTCCTCGCGAATCGGCTGTTCGGCGAATTTGGGATAGATACATGAACTGCCGAGAAACACGACTTGCTTGACGCCCGCCGCATGGGCGCCGTTGATCAGGTTCAACTCGATCAGCAGATTGTCGGTCAAGAATGCGACCGGCTGGGTGCGATTGGCTTCAATCCCACCGACTTTTGCCGCGGCAATGACAAGTACATCCGGCTTCAGTTCCGCCAGACGAGCGAATACAGCCGGTCGATCGGTGAAGTCGACCTCGGCACGGGCCAGACCGATGGTCTGGGTCGCCAGTTCCTGGGCCAATCGACGGACAACGGCCGCACCGACCATACCGCGACTGCCGGCAACGACCACACGACGATCAGGCCCCATACGCGTCATCCCGTCCCGGGCCATGGTATCGATGCGTCCCGAATTTCTGCTCGCGCTCGGCGAGCCAAAGATCGGCCTTCACCATTTCCGACACCAGATCACCGAAGGATGTAGTCGGAGTCCAGCCCAGTTCCGCCCGTGCACGACTGGCGTCGCCGAGCAAGGTGTCCACTTCGGCCGGCCTGAAATATGCCGGATCGATCTGCACGAGCAGATCACCCACTCGGCAGCCGGGCCATTCACGCTGCATGCTGACAATGCGCCCGACTTCCTCGACGCCCTCACCGCTGAACTCGACACCAATGCCCAGTTCACGCGCGGCCGCCACCACAAAATCGCGCACCGAATGTTGTTCGCCGGTGGCGATCACGTAGTCACGCGGCGCCGCTTGCTGCAACATCAGCCATTGCGCTTCGACATAGTCACGAGCGTGACCCCAGTCGCGGCGTGCATCCATGTTGCCCAGCCGCAGACATCCTTCGTCCAGCCCCAGACACATCCGCGCCAAGGCGCGGGTGATCTTGCGTGTGACAAAGGTCTCGCCGCGTCGCGGTGACTCATGGTTGAACAAAATGCCACTACAGGCATACAGGCCATAGGCTTCGCGGTAGTTCACCGTGATCCAGTGGCCATAAAGTTTGGCGACGCCGTAGGGCGACCGCGGATGAAACGGCGTGTCCTCGTTTTGCGGCACCTGATGGATGCCGCCGTACAACTCTGATGTGGATGCCTGGTAAAAACGCGTGTGATCCTTCAGGCCGAGCGTCCGAATCGCTTCCAGCATCCGCAGCGGCCCCAACGCATCGGCGTTGGCGGTGTACTCGGGTTTTTCGAACGATACCGACACGTGGCTTTGTGCCGCCAGGTTGTAGATCTCGTGCGGCTGCAACAACTCGATCAGCCGAAGCAGGCAAAGCGAGTCCGAGACATCGCCGTAGTGCAGGCGCAGACCCTTGCGCTCGTCGTTCTTGTCCCGGTAAAGGTGATCCACGCGTTCGGTATTGAAACTCGATGCGCGCCGCTTGATGCCATGAACCTCGTAACCTTTGTCGAGCAGCAGTTCAGCGAGATACGAACCGTCCTGGCCGGTGACGCCGGTGATCAGCGCGGTTTTTCTGACGGGCGTGTCGTGGTTCATGGTGTTGTCCTGTTTTGGCGCGCAGCGATGGATCGGTGCGCAGTCCGGATGATGTCCGTAAGGGAAGCGTACTGGGGCGACCAGCCAAGTTCATCCCTGGCCTTGCGCGAACTCGCGGATACCGAAGCCGGATCACCGGCACGACGGCCGGCGAGGCGAACCGGAATGGTCACGCCGAGTTCGGCTTCCACCGCACGGATGATTTCCAGCACCGAAAAACCGCGTTCATTGCCGAGATTGTAAGTGGCCAAGGCACCGCGCGACCGCACCCGCTCCAGCGCAAGTACGTGGGCCTCGGCAAGGTCGCTGACGTGGCAGTAGTCGCGGACAC
>JBEIPT010000025.1:0-17436 GCA_040376895.1 Lysobacteraceae bacterium
CGGAGCTTGCGCGCGACTTGCGGTTGGCGATGGGCAAACCACGCTCGCGCTCGCATCTGTGTGCGCGCGTGCGCGGCAACCTCAAGCTCGTGCCGGTGCAGGATGTCATTTACCTGCAGGCCGACGACAAGTACGTGGCGGTTTACAGCGAACAGGGCGAAATCCTGCTCGATGAATCGTTGAAGAGTCTGGAAACGGAATTCGAAGGCATTTTCGTTCGGTTGCACCGTAACTGCCTGGTGGCCGCCGATCGTTTGATCGCGATCGAAAAGGATTCGAAGGGTGACTACATCGCGCGTGTCCGCGGCATCGACAAACCATTCGAGATCAGTCGGCGCTGTCTGGCTTCCGTCCGTGCCGTGGCGAGACAACTCTGATGAAAATCCGCATCGCCACGCGCCAGAGTCCGCTTGCGCTTTGGCAGACCGAATCCGTGGCAGCACAGTTGCGCGCGCTCGACCCGAATCTTGAGGTTGAATTGTTGCCGATGAGCACCCGCGGCGACCTCGTGCTGGATCGTTCCTTGTCCGCCATCGGTGGCAAGGGTCTGTTCCTGAAGGAGCTCGAAGAGGCCATGCTCGAAGGCCGCGCCGATCTGGCCGTACATTCGATGAAAGATGTCCCGATGGTGCTGCCCGATGAATTCGTCGTAGCCGCCATCCTGAAACGTGCGGATCCGTTCGATGCCTGGGTCAGCAATCGCTGGCCGGTGTTCGACGAGCTGCCGGTGGGTGCCGTGGTCGGTACGTCCTCCATGCGGCGGCAAGTGCAATTGCGGGCAAAACGACCCGATCTGCAATTGAAGGACCTGCGTGGCAACGTCAATACGCGACTGCGCAAACTGGACGAAGGAGAGTACGACGGGATTGTGCTGGCTGTGGCGGGCCTTGAACGACTCGGATTCGGGGCGCGAGTGGCACAGCGTCTGACGCCGCCGGTGATGCTGCCGGCCGTGTCCCAGGGGGCGATCGGCATCGAGGCGCGCAAGGATCGAGCCGACATGGTGGCGCTGGTGGCCGCGCTGGCCGATGCCGACACCACGTCCTGCGTTCTGGCCGAGCGGGCGATGAACCGCATGCTGGAAGGGAATTGTCAGGTGCCCATTGCAGGGCATTGCACACTCGACGAAGACAGCCTGCGTCTCACCGGCCTGGTCGGATCACTCCGTGACGACCGGATCCTGAGGGCAGCCGCCAGTGGATCATTGGGTGACCCGGAAGCACTTGGGCGTCTGGTTGCGGAAAAACTGCTCGCCCAAGGGGCCGGGGCAATGCTGGCCTCAGATTGAACATCTTTCCGCAGGTACTGCAGGTCGTTGATCCGCCGCAAGTTTTGCGCGCCGGAGCGCGCCGGCGTTCCTTGCCTCGGTCTGGAGTCGCAATTCCAGTCGATCTGGCTACACTACGCGCCTTTTCCGGCCCGGGCTGCAGCTGAGCATGTCCAACCCACAATCCGAACAGAAGGGCGCCGCCCTGGTTGCTACCGCGGTCGCCGCGGTTGGCGTTGTGTTCGGCGATATCGGTACCAGTCCGCTGTACACCATGAAGGAATCCTTCAGCGGTGCACACGGTATGCCCATCACCGAGACGAACGTGCTCGGTATTCTGTCGCTGGCGACCTGGGCGCTGATCCTGGTCGTGTCGATCAAATACGTCGTTTTCATCATGCGCGCCAACAACCGCGGTGAAGGCGGCATCATGGCGATGATGGCGCTGGCGCTGCAGTCCGTCGGCGAAAACCGAACCATGCGCCGGATCATCATCACGCTGGCGATTTTCGGCGCCGCACTGTTCTACGGTGACGGCGTGATCACGCCGGCGATGTCGATTCTGGGCGCGGTCGAAGGCATGAAGATCATTGCGCCGGATCTGGAGCGGTACATCGTTCCGGCGACGATCCTGATCGTGGTCGGGCTGTTTGCCATGCAGCGAAAGGGGACGGCGCGCGTCGGCAAAGTGTTCGGACCGATCATGACGGTGTGGTTCCTGGTCATCGGCATTCTGGGTCTGGTCGAAATCCTGGCCGAGCCGGACATCCTGCGTGGCCTCAACCCCTGGTATGGGGTGAAGTTTTTCCTGGTCCACCCGATGGTGTCGTTCGTCGCGCTGGGTACCGTCGTGCTGGCGATCACCGGCGCTGAAGCGGTTTACGCCGACATGGGCCATTTCGGCATCAAGCCGATCCGGGTTGCCTGGTTCTTTTGGGTGTTCCCAGGTTTGATTCTCAACTATTACGGGCAAGGCGCTCTGCTGCTCTCGGATCCGTCGACTGCGGCGAATCCGTTTTATCTGCTGGCGCCCGATTGGGCGCGAATTCCGATGTTGATCCTCGCGACCGCGGCTGCGGTCATCGCCTCCCAGGCGGTCATCTCCGGTGCGTTTTCTGTGACCCGTCAGGCGATCCAGTTGGGGTTTGCGCCGAGGATGCAGGTGTTGCATACCTCCGACGAAACTGCCGGCCAGATTTTTGTACCCTGGGTCCACCGGTTCCTGTTGATCGCCATCATTCTTACCGTACTCGGTTTCCAGAGTTCGACCAACCTGGCGGCCGCATACGGTATTGCCGTGACCGGCGCGATGTTGATCGACACCCTGCTGGCGCTGATCGTCGCGGTCAATCTCTGGCACTGGAGCAAACCCGTCGCCATCCTGGCGGGCTTCGTGTTCATCAGCATCGACCTCGGCTTTTTCCTGGCGAATGCCATCAAGATTCCGCATGGTGGCTGGTATCCGCTGGTGCTGGGCGCCTTGATTTTCCTGTTCATGACCACCTGGCGCAAAGGCCGGGTCCTGATCGGGGCCAAGATGAAGGAAGAAGGCCTGTCGCTGGCGCCGTTCATTTCGTCCATCGCCGCGCATCCTCCGCTGCGCGTGCCGGGCACCGCAGTGTTCATGACCACCAGCCTGGATTCGGTGCCGCATGCTTTGCTGCACAATCTGAAGCACAACAAGGTGCTCCACGACCGCAACGTGCTGCTGACCGTCGAAGTGCTTGAAGTGCCGATTGCCGAGCGTAATGACCGGATCGCGATCGAACCACTGGGCCACGAGTTCTATTCGTTGAAACTCCGCTTCGGTTTTGCCGAGGGGCCGAATGTGCCGCGTGTGCTGGAAGGTTGTGAAGGCTGCGGTTGGCCGTTCGACATGATGGACACCACGTTCTTCCTGAGTCGTGAATCGCTCGTACCGTCTGCCGACAAGGGCATGCCGCTGTGGCGCGACAAGATTTTCGCGTTCATGCATCGAAATGCCGAACCGGCCACGGCGTATTTCCAGATCCCCGGGAATCGCCTGATCGAGTTGGGGACACAGGTGGATATCTGATGTCCGATGGACGGCTGACTTCGGCGAGTGCCACGCGCGAGGATGACATCGTCGAGGCGACCATTCGCCCGAAGCGCCTCAACGAGTATCTCGGCCAGAAGTCGGTGCGCGACCAACTTTCGATTTACATCGAGGCAGCCCGCGGTCGCGGCGAGCACATGGATCATGTGCTGATCTTTGGTCCACCGGGGCTCGGCAAGACCACGCTGTCGCATGTCATCGCGAATGAGTTGGGTGTGAGCCTGCGCCAGACGTCGGGGCCGGTACTGGAGCGCGCTGGCGATCTGGCTGCGCTGCTGACCAACCTGCAGCCGCGCGATGTGCTGTTCATCGACGAAATCCATCGGCTCTCGCCGGTAGTCGAAGAAGTGCTGTATCCGGCGATGGAAGACTTCCAGATCGACATCATGATCGGCGACGGCCCGGCCGCACGTTCGATCAAGCTTGATCTGCCGCCGTTCACTCTGGTGGGTGCGACTACCCGCGCAGGCTTGCTGACTGCGCCATTGCGCGATCGATTCGGCATCGTCCAACGCCTCGAATTCTATTCGCCTGCGGAACTCACCGAGATCGTGCAGCGGTCGGCGCGGATTCTGGGGCTGCAATGCCATCCCGATGGCGCTGCCGAAATCGCCCGGCGCGCACGCGGCACCCCGCGTATTGCCAATCGGCTGTTGCGCCGGGTTCGGGACTACGCGCAGGTGCGTGGGGATGGCGAAATCACGCAAGCCAGTGCTGACGCAGCGATGGTCATGCTGAAAGTGGATCACGAGGGTTTCGACGCGCTGGATCGGCGCATGCTGAAGCTCATGATCGAACATTTCGACGGTGGTCCGGTTGGCGTCGATTCCTTGGCGGCGGCACTCAGCGAAGAGCGGGGCACCATCGAGGACGTGATCGAGCCGTACCTGATCCAGCAGGGCTTCCTGATGCGTACTGCCCGGGGTCGAATGGCCACGGCGAGGGCCTATCGCCACTTTGGTCTGGCCGCTCCCAAACCCCAGGAATCGGTCGGCGATCTGTTTGCCGACGAGTGAGCTCGCTGTGTGCGGCGTTCTGAATCGCTGGTTGCCCGAACAACAATCGCCCGCAGTGTGTTGGCGCGGCAGCCCTTGGTGGTTGCTCGCTTATGCTGTGATCGCCGCGTTCCTGATGTTCGGCTGGTGGGGTTCTGGCCCGTTGCGTCCAACTTGGGACCATCTTGATCAAATCGTGTTCGAGACGTTGAATGGCGGCATGGCGGAGCGTCGCGGTGTGCGCCTGATTTGGGCCGTAACCAACAGTCGATATTTCGACATCGTCACGGGTTTGGCAATTCTGGTTTGTTATGCCGCCTACCTGTGCGGAGACAATCGTAGGAAATTCAACGGGCGGCTTTGGTTCGGCGCCGTGATGGCAGGATTCATGTTTCTCTGGATGCATGAAGTGATGAAACTGTTGCTCGATCATGGCCGGTTGAGCCCAACGCTCGTGTTGCCGGAAGTCGTGCGGATCGGGGAAGAGTTCGACTTCATTCCACTGGTGAAGGATTTCAGTCGCGACAGCTTTCCGGGTGACCACTTCGGCATCGCGCTGATGATCGCGCTCATCCTGTTTCACGTGGCTGGCCGCCGGGTTGGCCTTTGGATGCTAGTGATTGCGACCCTGTCGGTGTTCCCGAGAATGGCCGGCGGAGCACATTGGCTCAGTGATCAATTGGTCGGCGGCGGCTTTGCCGGACTCACCGGAGCGACATGTTTCCTGTTGCCGGTTTGGTGGTGGTCCCGACGGCTTGCGGAGCCCGAAACGACGGCTGATTCATGAGCTGTCGCGTGGAATCCTGATCCGAAAAATCGTTCTTGCAACGCGCCCGGGACTGGACGCACGCCGGATGGTTCGATCAGCACGTCGAGTTCAAGGGGACGAGGCCGGAGCTACCGGCCTCGTCAGCTGGACTCATCACCAGCACGCGCCATTGGTCAGGCCGCCGGAATAGGCCTTTGTGCCGGCACTGTTCAGCGACAGATTGCCGCACTGGTCGATTGCCTGGCGCCCACCAGCTGTTGCCGTCAATGCATAGGTCTGGTTATTGCCACTCGGCCCGGCCGCGACGGACACGGTGTAGTAGCCGTGTTCGCTGGTCAGGCGTGTCATGCCCAAGCCTGCTGGTGGCGCCGACGACAAGTCCAGTGCATAGCGGTTGAACTGCGAGTAGTGACGCTCCTGTTCCGCGGCCACGCGCATCAACAGATTCTGCGCGTCGCCGCGACGTGACCGCAGCATGTAGTCGTTGTACGACGGGTATGCGATCGCAGACAGGATCGCGATGATCCCGACCACAATCATCACTTCGATCAACGTAAACCCGCGGGTTCTTGAAATGGTCATGTCACAGTCACTCGTCGGTGTTCAGTTCACGCCAGCTGCGGCGACGCCACTGGTAGTCCGGGATCGCAACGCGGCCCTGGGGCAGGATGATTTCGGCAACGCCGCCGCCAGGCAATGTGACCGGAGTCGGGGTCGGAATTGCGTCCGAGAACTTCTTGCCCGCAGCCCCAGTGATGTCCGAAGTGTTGATCTGACCGTCGCCATTCGTGTCGAAACCTGCAGACAGAAGCGCTGTATCGGTCCGGTCGTTGAAGCCGTCGCCATTGTCATCGATGCCTGCCGCAAAAGTGCCGGGCGCGCCACCGGTCTGGCCATCGACGATCATCAGCCAACTGTCGACCGCCGGTTGGCAGGGATCATCCGAACGCGGCACCAGCGTACTGAAAATGACGGTCTTGTCGCTGCCACGGAAGACCGACGTCGTGATGTTGCGTTCACCGGTGTCGGGCAGGTTCATGAACCAGCCCTTGTCGCGCGCACCGGAGGCGGGCAACTGGTTCGTGGTCAGAGTACGAAGTCCAGCGCTCGACGTGATGGTTTGCTGGAACAGCTGGGCCTGGGTGATTGGATAGACACCACTCTTGCCGCGGTCGAAGATGCCGTAGAACGACTGCTGGCCACCAGAGCCCGGTACGCGGTCGGTAGGTTCGATGTACTTGCCCGTACCGAACAACACAACGAACTCGCGCAGCTTCTGCGGATGGCGTGTGCGCATGATGCGCGGCTGCACCGTGATGGCCTGGTTTGCAGGCCCGTCAAAGAACTTGACGACACTCCAGGATGCGGGCGAAGAGTTCTGGAAATCAAAGCGCCAGATATCCCCATTCAGGTCACCTGCAAAAGCCAGATCGGTGACATCCGTATAATCGTCAAACGATGAAGCAGTGTCACCTTCGATGCTGTAGTCGCCTGCGATCGGAGTCATCAGGCCTTTCGAACCGGCGCCCAGATCGAACTTGCGGATGACCGACCCGTTGCGCAGCGACAGGACGTACAGCACTGCATTGCCGCTGCCAACCGTGCCGTCCGCCGCTTCGCTGTTGTATCCGCCGGGAACCAGTGCGACCCATTCCCTGTTCGGGAGACGCGTGATCTCGGCTTGCCCGAACGTGAATCCGAGGTCGGCACCATTGGTCGATTTGTCGGTGAACTCCCAAAGCACCTGACTGGCCAGCGCCGCTTCACTGTTCGGCACACCGTTCGTGATGTCGAGTGCAAAAACACCCTGGCCACCCAGACGAAGCGTACCGACGAGGATCCGGCGCCAGGCACCATTGAAGTACGCGTCGCGGATCGTCGGCGGCGAATCCACGTAGGACTGATAGTCGAGCGCGGTTTCGTTCGTCAGCTTGTTCAACCGCGACACCACGGCGCCGGGCACGTAGCCGAACACTTCGCGGCCGTTGGACTTGTCGAACGCATGCAGCATGCCGTCGTTGGCGCCAACATAGATCCAGTTGTCCGGGAAGCCGTTGTAGTCGTCGATTGCCGCTACTTCGTTCGAATCCGGTTCGAAGGATTCGTCGTGAACATTGGCCATCGTGCTGAAACGCTGCTTCTGGAAATAAGGCTCCCTCGGCGGGGCTACGACCCCATAAGAGTTGACCATGGCGCCGAGAATGTTCGTGCGGGATCGGAAGGGGCCGCCATTGATGCGTTCACGTGAACGGTTGCCGCGTACATATTCCACGCGCTGTGCGCCCAAGGAGTCGCCTGTGTTGGTCTGTGGGTTGAGGTTGAGTGCGGTTTGTTGTGCCGCGTCCAGGCTGCTCCAGCGGAACGGAATGCCGCCGCGACTGCTGTAGGTCGCGATGACGCGCACGTTGGGATCGGTGGCAGGGAGCGTTGGATTGCCAGGCAAGTCCTCACACGGGCCGCCGGTCAACGTACAGTTTGCCGCCCAGATCGCGACGTTGTCGCTCAAGCGGGTGGCGATGAACTTGCCGCTCCAGTCGGAAGAGTCGAACGAACTCTGGTAACCCAGTGTGTCGGGGCGGACCAGACCGGAAGACACCGAAACCGACGTATTCTTGACCCGGCGACGATCGACCGAAGCGAAGACTTCGCCGAGCGAGTCGATCAAGCCCTGCGGATCACGGACGCTGAAGAATTCGCCTCGACCGTTCAGTGCGGCATGCCAGGTATCGTCGACCTTTTGAGCGTTCGCTTCGTCATCGTCGTTCCACCACGGCCATGTGACATTGCCGAGGCGCAGGGCGCCCAAACCGGACGGAAACGGAACGGTGCCACCGATGCCGAAGGCAACAACATACTGTGTCACGTGCTGCCAGGTAGCCGGGTCATTTGCCGGATTCCAATAGATTTCCTGCCGGCTTCGCGGATCCTGGCCCGGTCCGAGCGGCGGTTCGGCGCCGGTCACACCCAGCGTGAAGTCTTCGATGGCTGCTGGAACGTTGTTCGTGAGGTTCGTTCTCAGATCGCGGGACCAGTAATAGAACGCAGCGTCGGCCAGACCATCGTCGGTACGCGTGTCCTGACGAGAGTAGACGTAAGTGTGCGCGGCATTGGGCGTATAGACCTTGCCATCCGGCAGGGTGAACGTGTTGCGGTCGTACTCGCCAGTCAGTCCTGCCGTGCTGTTCCAGCCGCCGTCGGTGATCAGGAGATGATGGTTCTGACGGCAAGAGAGTTCTCTACCGGTGGTCGCCGGTGCAACCGGGGCTTCGTAGTATGGATTCGTGGTGTTGAGGTCGCTGTTCTGATTGGTGCCGCCACCAAAATAGTTTCCGACACGCTGCGCGGCCGCACGGTTCGGAGTGCTGCCGCTGTGTTTTGTCTTCATCAGGAAGTCGAACAGGTTAGTGCGCTGTGTCGCGCCTGACTTGATCGTGTTGATCACCCTGTCGTTATTCAGCTGATTCGCGTTCAGATTCTGCCATGCCACACGCAGATTCTGCTGCGAATCGAAGACACGCGTAAGAGAAGTTCGCGCCGTCTGATTACGCGTTCGGTAGTAGGAATACCAGTTCGCGAAGTTCGTCTGCGCTGCAGCGCTGAGTGTGGTGACATCAACGGCCACATAATTGGCATTACTGTAGACCTGCGCGCCATTGGTCGGGTCCGTGCCGGTGAACCGGTAGTAGAACGCCTTGCTGCCGAACGGGAAGTTGCGACGGGCATTTGTTCCCGGATCACAACTCGTCGAAACCGGACTGCCCGACGTTGCCTGGAAAATGTACTGAGGATTGTTGAAGCTGGCGCCCCAGGTTGCACGGTACGTGGTCGCAAGATTGCGCGTGGTTGTTTCGGTCCCGAGGAAATTGTCTATGCCGTCTTCCCAGGCGTTCGTCAGCACGGAATTCGGCAACTGTGTGCCAGTAGCCGTCTTGGGCGGGTCATAGGTGACATTCGGGTTGTAGTACATCGGATTGGCGACAGCTGAATAGACCCAGTTGGTATCACGCCACCAGCATTGGGTATTGATGTTGCTCCCCGCTGCGCCCGGGTAGTTTGGCGTAAACGCCGAAACCGGCGCCACACCATCATCTGCTTCGTCAGGGACGAAACTCAACTCCATACTGCCCGAGTCGTCGAACGTCAGGACAAAATTCGGCTCGACTTGCGAATTGATGAACAGCGGAACCTTGGACAGGTTCAACGGCGCGGCCAGCGTGGCGCTGCTGCCAACCAGTGTCATCAGGCTGCCCAAGGCAACCACAGTTGCCAGGCGATGATTCAGGATTCTAGGGAAAGACATCGCTGCCTCCATGCTCAATAGGTTGCGGTGAAGGTGCTTTCGCTCGTGCGGACTACGTTTTCCGTGCCGCCCGTGCTTCGTGCAGTGATACGGTAGTAGTGGAGCTTGCCTGGTGAACCGCCGGTGCCGGTTGCAGCCCCGCCTTCGCGGTGTGACTCTGGGTCCCAGTCGACGCCGGACATGCCTTCACCAAGCGCTTCCACCGTGAACCGCGGGACTTTCGGCATGGTGTGGTAGTCGCTGCTTGAGATGGCGTTGCTGCCTGCCGTTTCATTGCCGTCATAGGGGCGACCAAAATCGATCCAATCAAGGCTCTGGCGAAACGTCCGGATTTCGTCGACGGCCACTTCCGGCAAGCGGAAGTAGGAGGTCGAATTGCCTCGGCGTGGATCCAGCTCACGGCCATTCGTCACGAAGGATTGCCAGATCCAGCGCTCGCCATCACGCAGCGCACTTTCGGCGCCGTTGTCGGCAATGGCTTCATTGCGAACCGCGCCGGTCATGCGTTCCTGCAGGATGGATCCGCTCATGGCCAGTACGGCAGTCATGCTGATGACCAAAAGCAGCATCAGACCGACGGCAAGAATGGCACCACGAGGTTTGGGCTTGATGGCACGTAACTTGTTCATGTCGGTCCTCAGATCCCTGCGTTGCGCAGCATGACGGTGGTGCGGAACTCGCGACGGAACATGCGTTCACGCGGCAAGCCGGACGGGAGTGTGGCGGGTGCTTCGACTTCGATCTGGTTGTCGAACGTGAAGGAGTAACGTTCCCGCGCACTGGGTGCGTCGGAAGTAACCGAGTTCAGCAGCAACGAAACATCGATCATTCGGACCGAGCGCCACATGCATCCGGGCTCCTGGGATTTCAGGTCGGCTGGGTAGGGAGGGCAGTCAACGGTGGGGAAGTTGTTCACTTCCTGGGCGGTCAGGAATCGGATGGCGCCGGTTCTGTCTTCGACGCCATACCGGAACTCGAGGCGTTCCACGCCATCGGTGAGCGGCTGAGTCACTCCATTGACTTGACGCATCAAAGTACTGACCCGGCGAGTGCCAGCGGCATCGTCGCGATCAGTCCGCAAGGCCAGATAATAAGTGACCGTGCGGAAGTCCTTCGTGAAATTGAATACTCGCGAATCGCCGCCCGTGAAGTTTCCGCCGGCGTCGTCTCCGGCCGTTACAAACGTGTCGATGCGGTTGCGAATTGCGCCGGCATCATTGGTGTCGGAGGGCCTCAACGTGTTGGCACTGGCCGTTGCTTCGAATACCTGGGCCGCGTTGCAGTTGGTGATCAAAGCGAGATCACCTGCCGCAAAGTTCAGGGGCGGCGATGCCGCTGCGGGACTGTAGCGGGCATCCAGTGTGATGGGTGGCGCAGGTTCGAGCTGGGACATCGAGCGGTCGGCGCCAATCGGCACGCCGTCCGTTGCGAGATAACGTACTGTCAGAACGTCGGCGGCACGGGCTCTGCTTCCGTCGGCCACGCCGGCTGCCGGTGGGACTGGTCTTGCTGCACCAACAATATTGAGCAGGGGTTGGCAGTTGGCGTCTGTCGTGCACTCATGGCCCTGCATGAAATAACGAGTCGACAACGGATAAGGCTGGGTAGCAGGCAACCAGGCGGCATAGGCAGCGATGACTTCATCGCGCGTCGGGATGCCCCAAGGCATGGTGTTTTGGTCGGCCAGGATCGTCAATGGGCGGTGACGGCTTTGTCCGGAGACTGGCATGATGTTTTCGTAACTGGTGCAGTATTGGGCACCCGCCAAGCGGATGTCCGAAACGATCTTTGCCAACGCAAATCGGCCATTTTCCTGCATGCGTCCCAGTGATTGTTGCGTTACGCTCGATCGACTGGTTTGAACCACCAAGGTCACAATGCCTGCAAGCAGCAGAAGGCCGAGGGTCATGGCGACCAGCAACTCAATCAGTGTGAAGCCGCGCTGCCGGATGGGTGTGTTCATGGGTTGAATACCCAGTCGAAGCGGCCGACGCGCGTACCGATATTACCGCCGCGCTGGTCGGATTCGGCTTGTTCGCCCCACGTGATGGTGACACTGCAAAGACCCCAAGGGGCCGTTCGGACAGCTGCGCCGACTGGTGCCGGCGCGAGGGTGCAATTGACCACACCTTCGCCGGTGGGTAGCGAGCGACCGAGCAACTGGCCCCACAACTTGGTATCAAGGTCCGCAATTTGTGCGGAAGTGCAGCCACTGCTGCAGGTGTTGGAGGGTGCGCCCGAGCCGGAATTGAACGTGCCGTTGTAGGTGCCGGCGATGACTGCCTGCGGATTCGCACGCATCCGGTCTTCAATCATTTGGGCCAGGAACGTCGCTTGCGTGCGGGCCCCGGCAATATTGCTGGAGCGCAGCGACACCGCCATCGATCCGGCAAAGCCGACGAGACTGATCGTGAACAGCAGAAGCGCGATCAGCACTTC
Organism: Lysobacteraceae bacterium; assembly: GCA_040376895.1. GTDB lineage: Bacteria > Pseudomonadota > Gammaproteobacteria > Xanthomonadales > Ahniellaceae > Ahniella. The sequence goes on from JBEIPT010000025.1 coordinate 11,848, forward strand.
GAGCATCGTGAAACCGCGGGCACGGCATTTGGCGATCATGGTGTGCATGGATTGTTCTTTCCTTTGCGGCTTTCTGCGCGACCACTGAGACCAACCGCTACGCGCTTGCATTTCTGAGGGTCTCGGTCAGGTGTGAGCAACTGGAACATCAGCGGTTCGTTCGTGAGCACCAGGTAACCATTGGCGTCAAAAAAAACGTTCGAGATCGGAGTCCCGCCGTTGGTCGCGGCGATCCATTCGAAATTTTCCTTTGCGGCCGGGCTCTCCCTGAGGATGCGATCCGGGCCATTGAGGCTGCCGTTGCGGTCGCGATCGGATGCAACCACCCAGCCTTGACTGTAGTTACCGCCCACGGCAGACAGGCGAACCGCACTACCCAGTTTGACCGCTTCGACTCGGGCCAACGTCATGTCGGCCACCATCTGGTTGCCTTGCGCAGTTGCGCTGGCGTTCTGACTGTATTCCCGGAAGGAAGGCAGAGCCAAACCCACCAGGATTGCCGCCACCGCCAAGCCGGTCAGCAACTCAATCACTGTGAATCCGTTGGCAGCTCGGTATTGGTGTTGACTGCTACTCGTGCACATATGCCTGCCCAGTGTCGTGGAGGAGCCCTGCAGGGCTCTCTGGAAGTGATTGAAGAATCCGTCCGAGTCTCCGCATCCTGCGAAGGCCGCGGTCCGAGTTCCTCTTCGGCTCCGCATTTGCTTCCATCGGGCAACAGATAGCTGCCGACGTGTGAAATTGCACCATGGCCAGCAATGTGTTGCAACACTTCTGGTTCATTTGTGACGATTGGAGCACGCTCTACAAGGCGTTTTCCGACAAACGGCACGTTTGTGCGCGCAGACGGGTAAAGATTTGAAATGTTTGGGCGAATTGGTGAAACAACTTCGATGAAAGCACAAAGCCCTGAATTGCTTAATCAAATCAATTGCTTGGATGGAAATCCCGGCGAAATCCGGCCGGAGTTGGCGCCCGGAGGCCATCCGCGACCCGATCACTTGGCGGGAAACGACCCAATTGTTGCGCCGCGACGTGCGCTTTTCGCAGAAACCTAGACACTCGCGGTCCCCGGCCAGTCGGCCTGAGGGGAGGGTAAGCCCGCTGCGGGAAACCGCAGCGGGCTTTTTAATCGGGTCACCAAGGGATTGTGACCTGGTGGGCCAAGGCCCCCAAGACAGGTTGCCGAAAACGCCTTCCTGGCGTTTCTTCCCCGACCGCATCCAGGGCGCGCACCACCCAGTTTGTTTTTTGACTGACTGTTGAAGCCATCAGCGCGCCGGGTAACAGCTTGCCGGAAGTGTCTCTCCCGACTCGAAGTTGGTCACGAACACCCGGTCGTCCGGGGCGCAGGCGGGGACACCGACAAATCGAATGGCATCGTCGGCGGCAGGCCGGTAGTTGCCGAGTTCGGTATTGCTGAGGTTGAGTTGCCAGGTGGCGCTGCCCAAACGTCTGGCGCGCGACAGCGGCAGGCCATGCCAGGCGATGGTGTCGAAGTCGCCCGGGGTGGATGGTCCGAAGTATCTGAACTGCCAGCCGTATTGGTTGAAGTTGGCGCCATGGAAGGTCACGTTGACCGATGCCTGACGACAGTTCTGCAATTCGAAGGTGACCGCATTGTTCGGCTTGTAGAAGTCGGCGTCGGTCGATTCTTCGGCATCCAGACCAAACTCCGTGGCCTCGTTTGCCTGGACATCGACCGACTGGCTGCATGGCAAGGTTCCCGGGCCGGATCCGTTGAGTACGTCGATCGTGGTGTAAGTCGCGGTGGGCCCGCCGCGCAGCGCGACGCCGATCGACCCGACGTCACCCTGGAGGGAGTCCGGTACGTTGTCGAAATTCGAGTCGCCGTTGTTCGGTCCCGCGTCTTCGATGGCATCCGGCACGCCGTCGTTGTCGGTGTCGACCTGTTGCGTGATCGACCACACGCCATTGTCTGTTCCGACATGCAGGATCGCGCTGTTGTGCGGATCGACGCTGATGCCATAGGCAGATTCGGCCGGCAATCCGACGCTGATCGAGTACCAGTCCTGGCCGCCATTGGCACTTCGGAAGACAGCGCCCGGATTGGCTTCGAATCCGCTGCCGGCGGCATAAAGGACGTTGGGGTTGTTCGGATCGATGGCGAGGCCGCGCAAATAGACACTGCCATTGATGCCGTTGTCGAGTCGCGTGAAGTTGAGTCCGGCGTCGGTACTTCGATAGACCGTCGACTTGCCGGACGACGCCAGATCGGTCGCTGCCAGCCAGACTGTTGTTCCGTTCGGATGGACGGCGATTGCGGTCACATCCAGGTAGGTGTTGGTCCGGCTGTCCTTCGCTTCCAACCCTGCGGTGATGTGAGTCCAGGTCGCGCCGCGGTCCGCGCTTCGGAACAGTCCGCTGTGCAGATCCGCCGGAGAGTTCCCTGATCCTGGGGCGTTGTCCAGGTAGTCGGCTCGAGTTCCGACGAACACCAGATTGCCATCGGTAGGACTGGTGGCGATGGCGATGGGCACGATCTTCTGGGTGATCTCGGCATCGGCAAAACTCACCGGAAACCCGGGGTTGCCCGACAAGTCGATCCAGGTGGTGCCCCGGTCGTCACTGCGCAGGACCTGGTGCGAAAACGCATACTGGCCAGGAATTGGCTGTGAATAGATGCCGTCGGCAGCCGCATACAGCGTATTCAGTGGGCCGGTCAGGCACGGCCCGCTGGTTGGAGGCGCGGCGCAGGAACGCCGATCCAGGGCGAGGGCATGGACATCGCCGAGGTCGACATAGTCGTTTCCGGGCTGGTCGGGCAGGTTGCCCTCGATGTTGGCCCATGTGGTCGCGTTGTCGTCACTTCGATACAGCCCGGCGTTCCGATACGTGCTTTCGGCAACGCCGGAATCCCCGGCGGCATACCAGATGGTGTTCCCGGGCACGGCAAACGAGGTCGGGTCGTAAATCAGTGCATTGAGGTTCGCCGCGCGCAGCCCATTGTTATGGGCATTCCAATCGTTCCCGCCGTCCACGCTCAGATAGAGCGCCTGGGAAGCGGCCGAGAAATTATTTTGCGCGGCCAGCAGGAAACTTCCCTGACGATCGATACCGACACCGGTCGCGAACGCTGGGCTTGGGTGAATCTGGACCCCGGTCATGCGTGCGCCGGCAGGATTCAGTTCCGAGCTTGATGACCATGGCGGATTCAACATGCCATCGACCGGCGCGCGCCGAAACACGCCAGCGCCATCCGTGCTCGCCAGCAACACCCCGCTTGTCGGGAAATCCACGGTTGCGGAGATGCGATTCACGGACGCAGGCAGAGGGTTGCCACCGCCGAGGTAGCTCTGGTTCGGCGTGAGTCCCTGGGAAAACCCGGTGATGGTGTAGGTCGGGCTGGGTGTCGCCGAATAACTGACTACATAGACACCATCACCGCGGCCGACATAGACCTTGTTGGCCTGGGTGGGCGCCGGAAATACGGTGGCGGCCGCGACCGCCGAACCGGGACCGGTCGGCAACACTTCGATCCAGGTCTGGCCATTGTCCAGACTGTGGAACAACTGGTAATCGACCGATGCCCAGACCGTCGCGGATGGCCCGAAACGGATGTCGTTCACACTTGGCGTATATCCGCGAATGCTCGACAGATCGAGGACCGACGAAAACGTTTCACCACCATCCGTGCTGCGCAGGATCGACGCATGCAGGCTCCCGCTGCCGTTCATGCCGACCAGGACTTCGTTGGGCGCAGCCGGATTGAACGCGACGAAGGTGGCGAATACGTCGGGCGGCAGGCCTACCCCTATATTGCGGAAATGGTTGCCGCAGTCGGTGGTTTTCCAGAGCATGGGTTCGTTCGCGAACCGTTGGGTGCCGGAGGCCATCACGAACTCGCAGATCGAGCCTGGGATATCGAACATGCGGCCGGGAATCAGGTCGTCGGCAAAATCACCACGGAAGATTTCCCAGGTATTGGCGCCGTCGCTTGTCCGGTACATTCGCCCGGAAGAATCCGAGGTGTAGAGTTTGGTCGATGCTTCCGCGTCAAGCATCAGCGGCAAGGGATACACCGTACTGGCGACGATGCCGCGCTGTGCCGGCTCGAAGGTCATGCCGCTGTCCTGCGAGCGATAGACGCCGCCCTGTGTTGTGGCATAGACGACTCCGGACGTCATCGGATCGACGATCAGTTCGAAGACATCCCCGCCCAGCGGGCCACTGCTGGACCATTCGCCTTCACTCGCCCATGTCGAGCCGGCGGCCAACAGCAGGCAGTACCCCAAAACCCGAACGCGCTTCATCGACGACCATTCCTTACCGGGCCCAAGCCCGGTGTTAGCCAGTTGCGCGCGATCATATCCCCTGCATGCGCAATTCGTGTGAACCGGGGAAATGCTGCAACTTGGCTGGCAGGTCAATAGAATCCGGCGCTTGATGCGGGGCGTCGCCAAGGTGGGCGGCGCTGAATCAGGCAGTATGTCGAACGGACTGTCAGGCGCGCATCTAGAGTGAAAGTTGTCATTGCGAGGAGCGCAGCGACGCGGCAATCTCGTGCTTGAGTCATTCTTGACCGCGAGCAGCAGATTGTCGGGCCCATCGGGCTCGCAGTGACAAGGAGTGTTGGGTCGGTCGCGATGTCGAATGCACTGAACGGGTTCCCGTTCCCGCATTCGGAATCAGTTACTTGTTTTATTTTTGGTGGGAGCGGAAATGGGCGGCACGATGGGCAAGATTTTCTGGGTGTTGCTGGCCGCGCTGGGAGCCCTGGCGCTGGGCACCGTGGCGCTGAATCAGGGCGAAACCATCAACGCGTTGTGGCTTCTGACGGCGGCAGTCTGCGTGTACCTGATCGGTTACCGTTTCTACGCACAATTCGTGGCCGTTCGGGTTCTGGCCATCGACCCGTCCCGCCCGACGCCAGCAGTGCGCCGCGACGACGGTCTCGATTTTGTGCCGACTCATGGCGGCGTGCTGTTCGGACACCACTTTGCCGCCATTGCCGGCGCCGGCCCGCTGATCGGACCCGTACTGGCCGCGCAGATGGGATACCTGCCGGGCACCCTTTGGATCCTGGTCGGTGCCGTGTTGGGTGGTTGTGTGCAGGACATGATCGTTTTGTTTCTTTCGACCCGCCGCGGTGCGCGGTCACTCGGCGACATGGTGCGCCTGGAACTCGGCAGCGGTATCGGTTTGCTGGCACAGATCGGCATCCTGGCCATCATGGTGATCCTGCTTGCCGTATTGGGTTTGGTGGTCGTCAAGGCGCTGGCGCAAAGCCCCTGGGGTACGTTCACCGTCGCAGCAACGATTCCGATCGCGATGTTGATGGGCCTGTACATGCGAGTGATCCGTCCGGGGCGGATCGGCGAGGGCACGGCCATCGGCCTTGTTCTGCTGATCGGGTCGATCGTGTTGGGTGAGCGGGTAGCGGCCGATCCGCATTGGGGCAAGGTCTTCACTCTGGACGGCCCGACCTTGGCCTGGGCCCTGATCCTCTACGGTTTTGCCGCTTCGGTGTTGCCGGTGTGGCTGCTGCTGGCGCCTCGCGATTACTTGAGTACGTTCCTGAAAATCGGCACCGTGTTGTTGTTGGCAATCGGTATCGTGGTTACCCAG